>NZ_SNXY01000009.1:300000-583064 GCF_004362745.1 Oharaeibacter diazotrophicus
ATCGAGGTGGTCCATCGCCGCCTCGCAGACCTGCCACTCGTTGACGCCGAGGCCGATCGCCGACACCGCGCCCGACCGGCGCAACTCGTCCATCGCCCGGGCGCCGCCGTCCATGGCGATCCGGAAGGTCTCCTCGTGGGCGTCGCCGTGGGTGACCCGGCCGATGTCGTGCATCAGGAGGACGTCGACGCGGTCGAGGCCGAGGCGCTGCAGCGAGTGCTCGAAGGAGCGCATCACGCCGTCGTAGGAATAGTCGTAGACCGGCTCGAACGGCAGGGCGTCGACATAGTCGGCGCGGGCGGGATGGTCGCCCGGGTTCGGCTTCAGGACGCGGCCGACCTTGGTGGAGAGCACGAAGTCGCCGCGCGGCTTGTCGCGCAGGACGTCGCCGAGCCGGCGCTCGGACAGGCCGAAGCCGTAGAAGGGCGCAGTGTCGAAGAAGCGGAAGCCGGCGGCCCAGACCGCTTCCAGCAGCGCCTCGGCGTCGGCGCGCGGCACGGTGCGGAAAAGGTTGCCGAGCGGGGCGCCGCCGAAGCCGTAGGCGGTGACCCCGAGGCCGGAGCGGCCAAGCGGGCGGCGGGCGAAGTCCATCGCGGATCCGGGAAACGTGGTTGCGGAGCGTATGGCGGTCAGCCGACATCGAGCGGCTCGGTGCCCGCCGGGCGGCCGTCGGCGGCGAGGCGGATCTTCTCCACCCGCGCCTCGGCGGTCTTCAGCAGGGCGTCGCAATGGGCGCGCAGGGCATCGCCGCGCTCGTAGATCGCGATCGATTCCTCGAGCGGCACCGAGCCCTGTTCGAGGCGGGCGACGATGCCCTCGAGTTCCTTCAGCGCCTGCTCGAAGGAAAGCGCGGAGACGGCGGCGGCGGCGGCCATGGGTCTTGTCCTCTGGATGTCTCGGGGCGCGGCGGTCGGGCGGCGGCGTCAGGGATAGAGCCGCGCCTTCGACCAGCCGTCCGGGCCGGCGGTGAAGCGGACGCGGTCGTGCAGGCGGAACAGGCCGTCCTGCCAGAATTCGATCTCGACCGGCGCGACGCGCAGGCCCGTCCAGTGCGCCGGGCGGGGTACCTCGCCGACGGCGTACTTCAAGCCATACTCGGCGACGGCCTTCTCGAGCGCGAAGCGGCTCTCCAGCGGCTGCGACTGCTTGGAGGCCCAGGCGCCGATCCGGCTGCCGCGTGGGCGGCTCTGGAAATAGGCGTCGGCCTCGGCGTCCGACACGGTCGAGACGGTGCCGCGGACGCGGACCTGACGGCGCCGGCTCTTCCAGTGGAACAGCAGCGCCGCCTTGCCGGCGGCGAGGATCTCGCGGCCCTTGCGGCTCTCGAGGTTGGTGTAGAAGACGAAGCCGGCCTCGTCCCAGTCCTTCAGCAGCACCATGCGCACGTTGGGCAGGCCGTCGGGATCGACGGTGGCGACCGCCATGGCGTTGGGATCGTTGGGCTCGCTCGCCTCGGCCTCGGCCAGCCAGGCCGCGAACAGGCGGAACGGCTCGTCGGAGAGGGTGAAGTCGGCGGACGGGGCGTCGGCTGTCGTCATGGCGGGGCGGAGGATCCGGTCGGGGCGCGCACGACAAGGGGTATAGAGCGCCGCGACCGGCGTGGAAACACCCGGCCGCTTCGGAGTAGGCTCGGTCCCCGAAGATTCGTGCGAGCGCGGACCATCTCCGTCGGGGACTGGACCATAACGCGAACGCACACCACATGTGAGACCGAGTTCAGTCGGCGGCCCGGGGGCGGCCGGCAATCCCGCTCACGAGGACAGACGACCCCATGCGCGATCCCTACGTGGTCCTGGGCGTGCCGAAGAGCGCGAGCGAGGCCGAGATCAAGAAGGCCTTCCGCAAGGCCGCCAAGCAGCATCATCCCGACGCCAACAAGGACGATCCCAAGGCGCAGGACCGTTTCGCCGAGATCAACACCGCCTACGAGATCCTCGGCGACGCCGACAAGCGCCGCAAGTTCGACGCCGGCGAGATCGACGCCGAGGGCAAGCCGAAATTCTCCGGCTTCGAGGGCTTCGACTTCGGCGGCGGCGGCGGCGCCCAGCGCGGCGGCTTCCGCTCGGCCGGCGGCGGCTTCGGCGGCCAGCGCGGCACCGAGGACATCCTGAACGACATCTTCGGCGACGCCTTCGCCGGCTTCGCCTCCGGCGCGCGCAAGACCGGCGGCGGACGCCGCCGCGCGGCCGGACCCGAGGCCGAGTTCGGCGCCTTCGCCGGCGGGCCGGGCGCCGGCGCCGCGGCCAA
This sequence comes from Oharaeibacter diazotrophicus, assembly GCF_004362745.1. Taxonomy (NCBI): domain Bacteria; kingdom Pseudomonadati; phylum Pseudomonadota; class Alphaproteobacteria; order Hyphomicrobiales; family Pleomorphomonadaceae; genus Oharaeibacter; species Oharaeibacter diazotrophicus. Next base: position 302,248 of record NZ_SNXY01000009.1, read on the forward strand.
GGGCGCGGACACCATGGTGACCGCGCGGGTGCGGCTCGAAGATCTCGTCGGCTCCGGCAAGGTCCGCGTCACCCTGCCCTCGGGCAAGACGCTCGACGTCAAGATCCCCCTGGGCTTCGAACCGGGACAGCAGATGCGCCTCAAGGGCCAGGGCGGCGAGGGCGCGCCGCCGGGCGACGCCATCGTCATCCTGGTGCACGAGCCGCACCCGCTGTTCCGCCCCGACGGCTACAATCTCAGGCTCGACCTGCCGGTCTCGCTCGACGAGGCGGTGCTCGGCGCCAAGGTGCGGGTGCCGACGCTCGAGGGCGCGGTCGACATGACGCTGCCGGCCGGCACCACCGGCGCGCGGCCGTTCCGGCTGAAGGGCAAGGGCCTGCCGGACAAGGCCGGCGGGCGCGGCGACCTCTACGTCACACCGCGCGTGGTGCTGCCGGACGGCGCCGACGGCGGCCTCGAACAGCTGATGAAGCGCTGGCGCGAGGTGAAGCCCTATTCGCCGCGCGGCCCCGAGTTCGGCGGCTGACCCGGCGATGAAGTCGCTGCCGCCGCGTCCGGCCCGCGCCGTCGGCCCCGCCCGTTTCTTCGGGGCGCTGGCCTTCGCGGTGCTGGCGGAGGCGGCGCTGGCGCGCCGGTTCGACCTCGTCGACGGCACCACGCTGATGGCGGCGCTGGCGACGGTGCCGGTGATCGCCGCGGTCGGGATCGGCTGCGCCCTGGTCGCCTTCGCCGACGTCTGGCGCGACGGCTCGCCAGGCCTCGGGCGCGCCCTCGGCGGCTTCGCCCTGTCGGCGCTGGCGCTTGCGCCGCTCGCCGGGGCCGCAGGCGGCGCCCTGTTGTTCCCCCCGATCGACGAGGTCTCGACCGACCTCGACGACCGCCCGGTGTTCCACGCGCGGCCGCCGCGGCCGGCCCTGCCGATCGAGACCCGCGCGCCCGTGACCGACTACGCCGACCTGCAGCGCAGCTTCTATCCCGACATCCTGCCGCGCTCGCTGCCGCTCTCGACCGTCGAAGCCCACGCCGTGGTGGCGCGCACGCTCGCCGAGCTCGGCTGGACCGTGACAGCCGAGGCCGAGCCGGCGAGCGAGGACGACACCGGCACGCTCGACGCCGAGGCACGCTCGCTGCTGCTCGGCCTGCCGATCGACGTCGCGGTGCGGATCGCGCCCGACGGCGCCGGCTCGCGCATCGACGTGCGCTCGGGATCGCAGATGCCGATGGTCGACCTCGGCGAGAACGCCCGGCGCATCCGTGCCTTCTTCGCCAAGCTCGACGAAGTCGCCAAGCGTCCCGCCGCCGGGTGACGACGGGCGGTCACGCCGCCGCGTAGGCGCCGGTGAGCACCGGGTCGCCGTCGGTTGCGACCACCCCCTTCTCGACCAGCCATTCCAGCTGCGCGAACACCGACAGGCCGGCCGCGCCCCAGAGCCTGCGGTCGGTGTCGGCGTAGACGGTGGCGACGATCTCCGGGATCGTCCGCGCGCCCGCCGCGACGGCGGCGAGCACCGCGGCCTCGCGGGCGAGGCGGTGCTCGGCGAGCCCGGCGAGGAAGGCGTGGGCGTCGCACACCGGTCCGCCGTGGCCGGGCAGATAGAGCGCCTCGGGTCGCTCCGCGAGGCGGGCGAGCGAGGCCATGTAGGGCGCCATCGCGCCGTCGGGCGGGGCGACGATGGTGGTCGACCACGCCATGACGTGATCGCCGGAGATCAGCACCCCGGCCTCCTCGAGCGCGAAACAGAGGTGGTTGGCGGTGTGGCCGGGCGTCGCCAGCGCCGTCACCGGGCCGGCGGCGGTGGCGACGCGCTCGCCGTCCGACAGGATCCGGTCGGGCGCGTGGTCGGCGTCGGCGGAAGCGTCGAGGGCGGTGGCTTCGCCGAGGTGGAGCGGACGGGAGAAGACATGCGGGCCGCAGCCGATCACCGCCGCGCCCGTCGCCGCGGCGAGCGGACGGGCGCCCGGCGAATGGTCGCGGTGGGTGTGGGTGACCAGGATCTCGCGGATCGGCCGACCGCCGGCTGCGGCGAGGATGGCGGCGCGGTGCGCCGGGTCGTCCGGCCCGGGATCGACCACGACCAGCGCGGCGGTGCCGAGGAGATAGGTGTTGGTGCCGTGGAAGGTGTAGCCGCCGGGATTGCGGGCGGTGAGCCGGCGGATGCCGGGCACGAGTTCGACGGCTTCGCCATAGGCGGGATCGAAGTTGCGGTCGAAGCGGATCGCCACGTCAGAAGTCTCCGCAGATGGATCGGATGGCGGCCCAGTCGGCCGCGGTGAGCGCCGGTCCGGCGCCGCGGTGTGCGGTGGCGGCGGCGGCCGTGATCGCCGCGGCGCGGTCGGCGCCGAGCGGGTGGGTCGAGATCAACCCGCCGGCGACGTCGCCGCCCGTCGTTTCGATCGTCGCGAGGAAGGGCGCCAGCGCGGTCGGATCGCCGCCGGCGGCGGCGAGCGCCGTCACCGCGAAGGCGTCCGCCTCGCGCTCCGCGTCGCGCGAGTAGGCCGAGCCGATCACGAGCCGGCCGGCGCCGGCGACGAGGCCGGAGGGATCTCCGGTGACCATGCCGAACATCAGGGCGAGGCCGCCCTCGTGGACCATCGCCTTCAGGCCGTGGCGCAGGTGGACGTGGCCGATCTCGTGGGCGAGCACGCCGGCGAAGGCGTCGGGCGAGGCGTGCCGCAGCAGCGCTTCGGTGACGACGATGGTGCCGCCGGGCAGCGCCAGGGCGTTCGGCACGTCCGACCGATGGACCGCCACGTGCCAGTCGATCGGCCTGACGCCGCCGGCGTCGGCGAGCCGGCCCGCGAGGGCGTCGAGGGCGCGCTGCCCGGCCGGGGCCTCGCAGCGCGGTCCGGCCGCGACGGTATCGAGCACGCCCGGCAGGCCGGCCCGGTCGATAGCGGCGACGACGTCGTCCGGCACCAGCGCCGCCGCCGAATCGGCGAGCGCGGTCAGCCCGCGCCACGCGCCGTAGACGGCGAGCACGACCAGCGCGAGGACGGCGACGGCGCCGATGGCGAGCCCGCCCGGCATCCGGCCGCGTCGCTCGCGCGGCAGCGCCTTCAGCGCGGCCTCGAAGGCGGCGCGCGTGGCAGGTTCGGCGATCTCGAGTCGTTCGGCGGCACCGCGGCGGGTCAGCACGAAGGCGTCGCGCTCGGTGCCGCGGACGAGGCCGCCGAACGGCCAGCGGCCGATCTCCTCGCCGGCGGCGCCGCGCAGCGTCAGCCCGCGCATGTCGAGCGCCACGCCGACGCCCCGTCCGGGTGCACCGGCGCGCTCGCGCAGCACCGCCCTGCCCTCGATCCACATGCCCGAGACCTCCTTCGCCGCCGGCGCCCATCGTGCCGGTGCGGTGCCCGTCTGTCACCGCTCCGCAATTCGGCCGGAAATCCGCCGGTCGGCGGACGCCGCGGCGCCCTACCTCGTCCAAGCTCCAGGTCCACGCTCCGGTTCCACGGCGGCACCGGGGGGCACCGCCGCCGCACCGGGGGAGACACCATGACCATGTTCGCCAGGACGCTTCTCGCCGCCACGCTGCTTTCGGCCGCACCCGCCGTCGCGCTCGCCGCCCCGGATGGGCAGCAGCGGCCGGTCGAGCGCGTCGAGGTCGCCTTCGTGCTCGACACCACAGGATCGATGGCCGACCTGATCGACGGCGCCAAGAAGAAGATCTGGTCGATCGCCGACGAGATCCGCCGCACCCGCCCGGACGCCGACATCCGCTTCGCCCTGGTCGGCTACCGGGATCGCGGCGACGTCTACGTCACCGACGTCACGGCCCTGACCGGCGACCTCCACGGCCTCTACGGCAGGCTGGTCGGCTACGAGGCCGACGGCGGCGGCGACTGGCCGGAGGCGGTCAACGAGGCGCTGGCGACGGCGGTGAACCGGCTCGAGTGGACCGACGGCGGGGCGACCCGCCGGATGGTGTTCCTGGTCGGCGACGCGCCGCCGCACATGGACTACATCCAGGACGTCGCCTTCACCGATACGCTGAAGATCGCCGAACGCCGGGGCATCGTCGTCAACGCGGTGCAGGCCGGCGCGGCGGAGGACACCGAGGTCGCCTGGCGCGCGATCGCCGCGCTCGGGAAAGGCGACTACGTCGCGATCCCGCAGTCGGGCAACGTCAGGGTGATCGAGACGCCCTACGACCAGCAGATCCGGGAGCTGCAGCTCCAGCTCAACCTCACCGTCGTGCCCTACGGCGACCGCGACCAGCGCGGCGCGGTGGAGGACAAGCTCCGCCTCAAGGCCCAGGCCGCCCCGGCGGCGGCGTCCGACATGGCCTCCTACGAGATCCGTCCGACGGCGCCGGCGGCACGCAGCGTCGTCACCGGCGGCGGCGACCTCGTCGCCGACGTCCAGTCCGGCGAGGCCGACCTCGCGACCGTCGACCGCGACGCGCTCCCGGAGGAGGTGCGCGACCTCGCGCCCGCCGAGCTCGAGGCGGCGGTGAAGGCGAAGATCGCCGAGCGCGAGCGGATCCAGGGCGAGGTCGCCGACCTCGTCGCCAAGCGCGACGCCTTCCTGAGCGAGGCGGCCGCCAAGGCCGGCCCCGCCGAGGGCGACAGCTTCGACGGCGCGATCCGGCAGACGATCGCCCGCCAGATGCTCTGACGGCGGCCGCGTCAGCCCGTGGACGCCGGCGGCTTGCGGCCGATCTCCTCGACCGCGCCGCCGGCGGCCTTCCAGGCGGTGAATCCGCCGGTGAGGTGCGAGACCGCGGGCAGGCCCATGTCCTGCGCCGTCCTGGTCGCCAGCGCCGAACGCCAAGCGCTGGCGCAGAAGAACACCGTGCGCCGGCCCTCGCCGAACACCGGCTTGAAATAGGGGCTGTCCGGGTCGATCCAGAACTCCAGCATGCCGCGGGGGCAGGAGAAGGCGCCGGGGATCGAGCCCTCGCGCTCGCGCTCACGGGGATCGCGCAGGTCGACGAACAGCACCTCGCCGGCGGCGGCGAGCGCGATCGCCTCGTCCACCGGCACCGCCGTGATCTCGGCCTCCGCCTCGCGCAGCAGGTCCTTGTAGCCCTTCCTCATGCGGATCCTCCCGATCGTCGTCCGGTCGTGGGGGGGAGCGTAACGAGGGAGGCGGGCGGATTGAAGCGCTAACGGGCAGGTAGCCGCACGGGAATAGCCGGACTGGCCGCGGCCGCGCGGAGAGAGCGCGGCGCAGCTCCTCGCCGGCACCTATTTAATCTGCGATTCTCAATTCTACGCCGCTCACGTTATATCTTCTCTGTGCCTTGGAATATATGATAGGCTATCGCTATTCCCATCGAAATGTATATATCCCGCCTCGCCGGACAAAATTACTATTCCATGCTTGAGAAACGCCCATGCATCTTTGTGAGAATTATCAATAAACTCTCTCTTATCAAGATCGGCAACAACTATTCCTGATAAACTACTTCCGATATAAAGCAAATCCCCAACACCAATATCTATATTGTCGACTTTCATTTGAGCGGCTCTACTTGAATAAAGCCAAATGGCGATGGTATTCCACCTGCACCATCAGACATCCAAAAAACACTTACAAACTGGAGCGGGGAATGGCCTTCCGCATACAGAATATATTGGTTTTCTGGAAAATGCCAATGAGTTCCGCTGGGAGCGACTTTATCACGCGATAACCCATAGTGCCAACGGGAACTATTCTTCCGGAAATATTCTGGCAAGGTGGACACATCAGCGGAGTAAGTTCGCCTGTATTCGCACCGCCTCTGTAGCAAATCCGTTGCTCTGACGACGGTCGTACAGCACGGAGACCCAATAGCAAGGCACCGTTACCTCATGGTACGCCATAAAGCGCCCCCTGAATTCGCTCCTGCCATCGAGTTCTGCCGAACGTACCCATACACGCTCGGCCCGTCCCCCAGCCCCAGCGGTTCCGACCGCACATACCGCCGCAGAGAAGCGCCGTATTACCGGTGCCAGTTCCACGACAGTCCGTTCTCCAGCTGGAATCACGGGCCGGGGAAGCGGGCGTTGAGGCCAGCTATGGCTCGATCCGAGCAGGCGAACCACCCACGTCCCCACAGGGCCGCGCAGTCGGAATCGGATGGTGCGCGGGGGAACCCCATGGATGATATGCCCCCACCGCCGCCACCCCGCTCCCGTCAGATCGGCAGCTTGGTCGTGCGCTTCACCGTGCGCAGCGTCAGCGTCGACATCACACGGACCACCCCGGGCAGCGGCGTCAGGATCTCGGTGTGGAGGCGTTCGAGGTCGGCGCTGTCGCGGTAGACGACGCGCAGCAGGTAGTCGTGCTGGCCGGCGAGCAGGTAGCACTCGGTGATCTCCGGCACCGTGCGCACCGCCGCCTCGAATTTCTCCAGCGCGTCGCGGCCCTGGCTGTCGAGGGTGACCGAGACGTAGGCGGTGCCGGCAAGGCCGGCGATGCGGGCGTCCAGCAGGGCGACGTAGCGGGCGACGAGACCGCTCTCCTCGAGCAGCCTGGTGCGCCTGAGACAGGCCGACGGCGAGAGGTGGACGCGCTCGGCGAGTTCGGCGTTGGTCAGCCGGGCGTTTTGCTGGAGCGCGATCAGGATCGCACGATCGGTGGCGTCGAGCTTCATCTCTCGAACTTCCTGCGACGAAACCGACGAACCATAGCACGATCTGCGAAGTTGCGGCCCCCGACGCCCTCCGGATCGCAGGAAATTGCGTTGGGCCGAGCGCATGATTTCCGTCGTATCCGGCCCGGACGAGGCGGGCACGATGAGGTCGACAGCCTCCGCGGGGGAACGGGGGACGCCGACGGGCCGGCAAGAACGACGATCGGAGGAGATCGAAGATGCGCGTCGGTGTGCCCAAGGAGATCAAGGACCACGAGGATCGCGTCGGCCTGGTGCCGTCGTCGGTGCGCGAACTCGCCGGCCACGGCCACGAGGTGCTGGTGGAGACCGGCGCCGGCCGCGGCATCGGCGTCGACGACGAGGCCTATCGCGCCGCCGGCGCCCGCATCGTCGACGGCGCCGACGAGGTGTTCGCGACCGCGGACATGATCGTCAAGGTCAAGGAGCCGCAGGCGGTGGAGCGGCGCAAGCTGCGCGAGGGCCAGATCCTCTTCACCTATCTGCACCTCGCGCCCGATCCCGATCAGGCCCGCGACCTGATGGCCTCCGGCGCCACCTGCATCGCCTACGAGACGGTGACGGCCGCCAACGGCTCGCTGCCGCTGCTGGCGCCGATGTCGGAGGTGGCGGGCCGGATGGCGCCGCAGGTCGGCGCGCACTGCCTCGAGAACGCTGGCGGCGGCATGGGCGTGCTGCTCGGCGGCGTGCCGGGCGTGCTGCCGGCCGAGGTGGTGATCCTCGGCGGCGGCGTCGCCGGCACCAACGCGGCGCAGGTCGCGATCGGCCTCGGCGCCGACGTCACCGTCGTCGACCGTTCGCTCGACGTGCTGCGCCGGCTGGTCGCCACCTTCGGCTCGCGGGTCAAGACCGCCCATTCCAACGCCGACACCATCGGCCGGCTGGTCACCCGCGCCGACCTCGTGATCTCCACCGTGCTGGTGCCCGGTGCCGCAGCGCCGAAGCTCGTCACCCGGGAGCACGTCGCCGCGATGAAGACCGGCTCGGTGCTGGTCGACGTCGCGATCGACCAGGGCGGCGCCGCCGAGACCTCGCGCGCCACCACCCACTCGAACCCGACCTACGTGGTCGACGGCGTGGTGCACTATTGCGTCGCCAACATGCCGGGCGGCGTCGCGCGCACGTCGGCCTTCGCGCTCAACAACGCGACCCTGCCCTTCACGCTGGCGATCGCCGACAAGGGCTGGAAGCGCGCCCTCGCCGAGGACCGCCACCTCGCCGCCGGCCTCAACGTCCACGCCGGCCGCATCACCTACAAGGCGGTCGCCGATGCCCTCGGCTTCGACTACCGCGACACCGCGCAGGCTCTCGCCGCCTGAACCGAGTACCCGGAAATCGGAAGGCGGACGCGCGTCCGCCTTCCGCCCCCCCGCCGATGCGGACGGTCAGTCGAAGAAGATCGTCACGTCCTCCTCGACCTTCGGCCCGAAGGTGTCGCGCTGGTTGGAGCGGCCGATGAAAATGTCGGTGCCGTCGGCGAAGCTGTCGCCGTCGGAGTCGGTGCCGTAGAGCGAGCACTCGAACTGCCGGAAGACGGTGGGTGTCGGCTCGGCGATCTCGTCGGTCGGCATGGTCGTCGGGACGACGAGCGAGCGCGGCCGGTCCTTCCAGGCCGTGTTGATCGAAACGCGGTAGTCGATTCGCTCGGAGGCATTCGGCCGGCTCGCCCCGACGGGCTTCCAGAACACCGCGACGTAGACGCTGCAGCGCAGCGTATCGGTCGGCTCCACCCTCAGACCCGCCGGCGCGGTGTAGGAGAGGTTCATCGTGAGGCTGCCGGAGACGTAGGCGCTGTCGGCCGGCGGCGGCGGCGCGGCGACGGCGTCCTCTGGAACGGATCCGGTGGCGAGCGGCTCGAAGCGGCCGGTGGCCGGATCGAACCAGCCAGGGATCGCCCCCGGCGGCGGGCGGCCGGCCGCCGCCGACGCGGCCGAGGCCAGCAGCACGGCGGCGAGCGCCACGAGGCGGCGGGCCGGCCGCATCACAGCGCCCCGCTCATCGTCAGCTTGACCGTGGTGTCGTTCTTCGGCAGCGCGATGCTGCGCTGGATCGACCCGTAGGCGCCGTACTGCCGTCCACCGTCGAACCGGTAGTAGGACGGGCTGATCGAGACCGACATTTTGCCGGTCCGATCGGCGACCGACCAGCGATAGGGCACCACGACCACGTAGCGCGCCTTGCGGCCGACCACCGACACCTGGACCGACGACGACGAGGTGTTGGAATAGGTGTCGTCGTACCAGGAGAGATAGGCGGCGACGCCGACGACGGCACCGTCGGGGATGGCGTCGTTGAAAACCAGCTCGCCGCTGATCCGGATCTTGCCGCGGGCGTCGATGCGTACGATCGCGGCCTCGGTGGCGACGACGGTGCCGGCGGGTTCCCCGTCGGCGCGGGCCGGGCCCGACCCGAGCACTGCGGCGGAAAGGGCTGCGGCGAGGACCAGGAGCTTGGGCGTCACGGCATCGTCTCCCAGGATCGAGAACCTTCAGAGTGCGGCCGGCACGTGGACCGTGGTGACGCCGCCGCGGGGCAGCGGCAGCGTGAGGTTGAGCGCTGTGGACCGTCCGGTGGTGCCCGACGACACCGTCACGCCGACGCGGACCACCGTGTCGGCGGGATCGAGGTCGACGCGATAGGGCAGTTCGATCGCGACCCGCCCGCCCTTCGGCACGGCGGTGACCGTGGCGCTGCCGGAATAGTTGAACGACCCGAAGCGCGCGGTCGCACCGACCTGGACGCCGGGCAGCGACGTGCCGCCGCCGTCGAGGAACACGGTGGCGACGACGCGGATCGTGCCGGTACGCTCGGCCGCGCCGGCGGAACTCGCGGCGACCAGTGCCGCCGCGGCGGCCAGGGCGATCGGGAAGCCTCGCATGGCGGTCGTCTCCTCGGCGCGCAGGGTCAGAGGGCGAGACGGACGGGGATCACGAGCCGTCCACCGGCCTGCGGCAGGGGGACGCGGAGCATCTGGCTGGTCCGTGGCCGGGCGGTGCCGACCGCGGTCGAGGCGTCGACCCAGACGGTCAGCATCGTCTTCTCGTCGGCAGCCCGGAAGCCGTAGGGCAAGGCCGCGGTGTAGGAGGCGGTGGCGCCGACGCGCCGCGCGGCGCCCTCCGTACGGTAGTCGTTGTAGCTGCGCTCGGTCGCGGTGCCGTCATTGCCGATCCGGCCATCGACGAAGACGGAAATCTCCTCGCCGGCGGGCACCTTGCTGACGAGGTCGACGGTCACCTCGACGACCAGCGTGCCGCGCACGCGTCCCGCGGCGGGGCCCGACGTGTCGGCGACCGCGGACGGAGCGCTCTCGGGCAGGAATCGATCTGTCGCCGGGTCGTACCAGCCGAAGACGAGGCCGGGCCGCGGCGGCACCCGGGCCTCTCCGGCCACGGCGGCGGCATGCGCGAGGATCGTGACGAAGGCCAGCGACAGGACAGCGGTCCGCATGACGGCGCCTCCCCCAGCGAGGACGTCAGAGTGGACCACCTGTGGACGACAGCGTCAAGTCGAAGCCCTCGTGAAGGATTCGCGACACCGCGGACCGGCGGGCGCCCGATCCGAAAAACCCCGTGCCGGTAAAGCTCTGGCAAGAACCGTGGCCGATCCTGAGGGTGTCGGCGCGAATCGCCGGCGCGTGACGGTTCGGTTGCGTGGGTGGTGCGATGGCGGCTGGGATGATGACGCGGGAGGACGAGGTCCGGGTGCTCAGCGAGTTCCTCGACCTCTACCGGAACTGGATCCGCGGCGTGGTCGCCGAGGCCCGTCTCGACGGCGCCCAGACCGAGCCCGGCCGCGAGACGATCGAGGTCGACACCGAGGCGCTCGACGTCTGGATGGCCGCCCTCGACAAGACCGCCGACCGGCTGATGATGCTGACCGGCGCCCCCGAACTGCTCGCCCGCATCGGCAATTCCGAGCCGATCCCGCCGGCCCGCCCGCCGGTCGCCCAGGGCAAGGCCGCCGGCCGCCCGGCGCTGCGGCTCGTGACCTGATCCCGTCGCCGGCGGGGCGCCTCGGCCCCGCTCCGGTCATTTCCGGCGGGGCGCCTCAGCCCCGCTCGAGCACCGCGACGACCTCGACGTGGCTCGACCACAGGAACTGGTCGACCGGCAGCACGCGGCGGATCCGGTAGCCGCCGTCGACCAGGGTGCGGAGGTCGCGCGCGAGCGTCGCCGGATTGCAGCTGACCGCCACCACCTTGCGCACGTCCGACTTGGCGATCCAGCCGGCCTGCTCGGCGGCGCCGGCACGCGGCGGGTCGAACACCACGGCGTCGAAGCCGACGAGTTCCTTCTCCACGTAGGGCCGGCGCGCGAGGTCGCGGCGCTCGGCCCGGATACGGTGGCGTCCGGTCATGCCGCGCGCGGCGCGGTCGAGCGCGGCGACGGCGGCGGCGTCCCCCTCTGCGGCGGTGACGTCGGCGGTCCGGGCGAGCCGGAGCGCGAAGGTGCCGACGCCGGCATAGAGGTCGGCGACGCGTTTCGCCGCACCGACCCCGGCCACCACCGCCTCGGCCATGATCGCCTCGGCGGCCCGCGAGGCCTGCAGGAAACCGCCTGGCGGCAGCAGCACGGCGACGCCGTCGATCGTCACCACCGGCGGCCGGCGCTCGACCACGATTTCGCCGGCGACGGAGAGGCGGGCGAGGTCGAAGCGGGCGGCGAGGTCGATCAGCGGCAGGCGCAGGCGGTCGACGTCCTTGGCGGAGAGACCGGAGACCGTGACGTCGGCACCACTGTCGGTGGCGGTGACGGCAAGGTCGAGCGCGGTCTTGCGGGTCCCGACGAGCGCGGTCAGGGCGCGCAGCGCCGGCAGCGTGGCGAGGAGTTCGGGCACCGAGACCGGACAGGCCTCGACCGGCACAACGCGGTGGCTCGCCTTCTCGGTGAAGCCGACCAGCGGCGTGCGGCCGGCCGTCGTCCCGGCGAAGGTGGCGCGGCGGCGCGAGCCCGGCGGCACCACCGCGGCCGGCTCGACGTCGGGCGCGAGGCCGCGGTCGGCGAGCGCGTCGACGACGAGACGGCGCTTGAAGTCGGCGTAGGGTGCCGGGGCGAGGTGTTGCAGCACGCAACCGCCGCAGGCGCCGTAGTGCGGGCAGACCGGTTCGATCCGGTCGGGGCTCGGCGCGAGGATCTCGACGAGCCGGCCGCGTTCGCCCGCGACGTCGGCGGCGACGCGCTCGCCGGGCAGCGCGCCGGCGACGAAGACCGCGCGGCCGTCGAGGTCGGCGAGGCCGTCGCCGCGGTGGCCGAGGCCGAGGATCTCAAGTTCGGTCACGGACCGCTCCGATCAGGTGTTCGTGGTTGCCGTCGCCACCGGCGATCGGCGAGGGGACGAGGCCGAGCGTGCGCCAGCCGTCGCGGCCGTCGACCCAGGCGGCGAGCCGGCGCGCCGCCGCCTCGCCCTCGGCGGGATCGACGAGGCCGCCCTTGCCGATCCGCTCGCGACCGACCTCGAATTGCGGCTTGGCCAGGAAGACGCCGACGGCCCCCGGCGCGGCGAGCGCCAGCGCCGGCGGCAGCGCCAGCGTCAGCGAGATGAAGGAGACGTCGCAGACCACCGCCTCCGGCGCTCCGGCGAGGTGGGTGGCGGAGAGCTCGCGGGCGTTGAGACCCTCGATCGCGGTCACCCGGGGATCGGCAGCGACGCGCGGGTGGAGCTGGCCGTGGCCGACGTCGATGGCGGTGACGTGGGCGGCGCCGCGGTCGAGCAGCACCTCGGTGAAGCCGCCGGTGGAGGCGCCGACGTCGAGGGCACGGCGGCCGGCGACATCGAATCCGAAGGCGTCGAGCCCGCCGACCAGTTTCAGCGCCGCCCGCGACACCCAGCGCGCCGCCGGATCGTCGAGGCGGACGTCGGCGCCCTCGTCGACCGGCTCGCCGGCCTTGGTCGCGACCCGGCCGTCGACGGTGACGGCGCCGCGCAGGATGGCGTCGCGGGCGCGCGCCCGCGTCTCGGCGAGGCCGCGGGCGACGACGAACTGGTCGAGACGGATGCGGGACATGGCCGTGGGTGTGCGCGAGGCCGGCCGGATTTGCAAGGGCCGGCCTCGGGCGGGATCAGGCGGCGTCGTCGAGCACGGCGGCCGGGCGCGGGGCGGCCGGCCGCGACTGCGGCTCCGGGGCGATCGGCCCGCCGACCGGCGCGGTGGCGGCGACGTCGAAGCCGGTCTTCTCGGCGTCGGTCGCGCCCGCACGGACGGCGGTGCGCAGGGCGATGAAGACGACCAGGACGAGCTGCGTCGCGGTCATGAAGAAGAACAGCGCCGAGGCGCCGAAATGCTGGATCAGCGCCGACGCCGAGATCGGGCCGATCACCGAACCGAGGCCGTTGGCGAGCAGCACGCCGGCGGCCATCTCGACGTAGCTCGACTTGTCGGCGCGGTCGTAGGCGTGGGCGGCGGCGACCGAGTAGCCGGTCAGGCTCGCCATGCCGAACACCAGCGCCATCGCCATCAGCGGCACGCCCGAGAGCGGCACCAGGGCGAACACCAGCGCCGCGGCGGCCGCGGCGATCATCACGCCGGCGAGGACGATGCGGCGGTCGCGGCTGTCGGAGAGGCGGCCGACCGGCCACTGCATCACCGCGCCGCCGATCACGGCGATCGACATGAAGATGGCCGCGCCGTCGGCGGAGAGGCCGCGGGCAGTGGCGTAGAGCGTGCCGAGCGACCAGAAGGCGCCGTTGGCGACGCCGATCATGAAGCTGCCGGCGATGCCGACCGGAGCCATCCGGAACAGCTTGACCGGATCGAAGCGCACCACCGCCACCGGCGCCGGCTGCGCCGCCCGGCTCAGCGCAACCGGGATCGAGGCGATGCCGATCAGGATGGCGGCGACGGCGAACAGGGTGAAGCCGCCGATCGGGGCGGTGGTCACCAGCATCTGGCCGCCGGTGATGGTGACGAAGTTGGTGATGATGTAGGCGCTCATCACGAAGCCGCGGTTCTCGTTGGTGGCGCGGTCGTTGAGCCAGCTCTCGACGATCAGGTAGAGCCCGGCGAGCGCGAAGCCGGTGACGGCGCGCGCCAGCGTCCAGACCACGACGTCGACGGCGATCGGGTGCACCAGCGCCACCGCGGACGCCGCCGAGACCAGGGCGGCGAAGGTGCGGATGTGGCCGACGCGGCCGATCAGATACGGCGTCGCCAGGCAGCCGACGACGAAGCCGAGGTAGTAGGACGACCCGATCAGACCGATCTCGACGGCGGAGAACCCCTCGGCGGCGGCGCGCAGCGGCACCAGCGTGGTCTGGAGGCCGTTGCCGCAGAGGAGGAAGGAGATGCCGAGAAAGAGCGACGCCAACGGCGCCAGGGTCTGGGCCACGATGATGTTCCGGAAGGGGGGAGAGCCGACGGCGGGATCGCTTGGATCCCGCGAAGCAATTGCCCGCTCAGCATGCCGGAATTGTGGCGCCGTTGCACGCGCGACGAACAGGGACGGCGACGCGCGGCCCCGACCGTGGCGTCAGCGCAACGGGAAGGCGACCGGACCGTCGCGGCCGGTCTGGGCGCGGTGGCGGAGCAGGTGGTCGGCGAGCACGATCGCCATCATCGCCTCGCCGACCGGCACGGCACGGATGCCGACGCAGGGGTCGTGGCGGCCCTTGGTGCGGACGTCGACGTCGGCGCCGGCCGACGACACCGACCGCCGGTCCGTCAGGATCGACGAGGTCGGCTTGACCGCGAAGCGGGCGACCACCGGTTGGCCCGAGGAGATGCCGCCGAGGATGCCGCCGGCGTTGTTGGAGCCGAACAGGATGGTGCCGTCGTTGCCCATCCGCATCTCGTCGGCGTTCTCCTCGCCGGTGAGTTCGGCGGCGGCCATGCCGGCACCGATCTCCACCGCCTTGACGGCGTTGATCGACATGAAGGCCGAGGCGATGTCCTGGTCGAGCTTGCCGTAGATCGGTGCACCCCAGCCGGCCGGAACGCCCTCGGCGACCACTTCGATCACCGCGCCGACCGAGGAGCCGGCCTTGCGGATCGCGTCGAGATGGGCCTCGAAGCGCCGGGCGGCGCCGGCGTCCGGGCAGAAGAACGGGTTGCGGTCGACCTCGTCCCAGTCCCAGGCGGCGCGGTCGATCCGTTCGCGGCCGACCTGGACCAGCGCGCCGCGGATGGTGACGCCGGGGAGGATCTTGCGCGCGATCGCGCCGGCGGCGACGCGGGCCGCGGTCTCGCGCGCCGACGAGCGGCCGCCGCCGCGGTAGTCGCGGACGCTGTACTTCAGGTCGTAGCCGAGGTCGGCGTGGCCGGGACGATAGGTGTCGCGGATGTCGCCGTAGTCCTTGGAGCGCTGGTCGACGTTGCGGATCATCAGCGAGATCGGCGTTCCGGTGGTGACCGGGCCGCCGGTGCGGTCGTCCTCGAACACGCCGGAGAGGATCTCGACCTCGTCGGGCTCGCGGCGCTGGGTGACGAAGCGCGACTGGCCGGGCTTGCGGCGGTCGAGGAAGGCCTGGATGTCCGCCGCCGTCAGCGGGATGCCCGGCGGGCAGCCGTCGACGACGCAGCCGAGCGCCGGGCCGTGGCTCTCGCCCCAGGTGGTGACGCGGAAGAGATGGCCGAAGCTGTTGTGCGACATGGGGCGCCGACGTCTCGTCGAGTGCGGGATCGGCGCCTTCTCTAGGCGTGCCGGGCGGGAAGGTCAAACCGTCCCGCCCGAGCGGGGCTCTCACTTCACCTGGAAGGTGATGCGATACTCCTTGGTCGGCTGGATCAGCTCACCGGTGTTGGTCGGAGAGCGATAGTTGACGACGAGGAGATCCGATCCGGTGAAGCCCTTGTCAGGACGGTAGCGCAGGAAAGTCGCGCGGGTCTTGTGACCCTTGCACTTGCCCTCCATGACGTAATCGCCGCGGACCACTTCCGCCTTGCCGTGCTTCGGCGCGGTCACGATGGTCATCGTGAGAGCGCCCGGCGACCGGCAATCGGGGGTATAGAGGGCGAAGGCGGTCGAGAACGCCTCGCCCTTTCCCAGATCGATCGTCACGTCCTCGGCGGCCGCGGATCCGGCCCATACCGCCGCGACCACGGCGACCGCATTGCGCAGAAAACTCATGCTTCGACGCCCCTCGATTGAACTTGCGCAACCGAAGCTATTTCTTCTGGTAGAAGAATACCACCTTTAGAACCTGGATGAACGACGACGCGAGCAAGAGTGGCGCGCATGCAACAGCCGGAGAAGGCGGCACGCCACTCTCGGATTGCGAGCGTCGTACGGGCTCACACCCACTCCACCGTGCCGCCGGACCAGACGTAGAAGCGGTCCTGCGGCGTCGTGAAACCGCGGGTCTCCGCCACCGCGAGGATGCCGAGCAGCACGCTGAGGACGCGGTTGACGCCGCCGTGGGTGACGAGCACCGTCGGGCGGGCGAGCGCCTGGACCAGGGGCGTCAGCCGGTCGATCGCGGCGGCGGAGCTCTCGCCGCCGGGCGGCACGTGGTGCCAGTTCTCGGTGTGGCGCAGTGCCCATTCCTCGGGATCGCGCGCCTCGATCTCGGCACCGGTCAGGCCGGACCAGCGTCCGAAGTCGATCTCGACCAGCCGCTCGTCGGTGCGGAAGGCGAGCGGATCGAGCCCCGCCGCCTCGCGGAACAGCCGCATCGTCTCGCTGGCGCGCGACAGCGGCGAGGCGAGATAGTCGTAGTGCGTCGCCGGATCGAGACCGAGACGGGCGCAGCGCTCGGCGAAGGCGGCGCCGTTGCGACGGGCCTGGGCGCGGCCGGTGTCGTTGAGCGGGATGTCCTCGCGGCCCTGCAGGCGCAGGGCGGCGTTCCAGTCGGTCTGACCGTGGCGGACGACGACGAGGTCGTGGGGGTGGTTCGCGAGCGGGCTCATGGCCCTCGCCTTGCCCGATCCATGCCGCCGGATCAAGCGCCGGGCGTCGGCGCGACCTTCACCGGCGCGCGCGGCGCTGGCACTGTCCGATCCATGACCGATCGCGATTCGCTTTCCGGCGACCTCTTCGCCGACCTCGCCGGCCCCTGCGACCGCCGGATCGAGGAGGCCTACGCCCGGCAGTGGGGCGGGCCGGTCGCCGGCGTCGACGAGGCGGGGCGCGGCCCCTGGGCCGGGCCGGTGGTCACCGCGGCGGTGATCCTGACCGACGCGCCGCTGCCGGCCGGGCTCACCGATTCCAAGCAGGTCGGCCCAGCCGCCCGCGAGGCGATGTACGAGGCGATCTGCCGCGACCACGTGGTGGCGCTCGCCTCGGCATCAGTGGCGCGGATCGACGCCATGAACATCCGCGCCGCCACGCTCTGGGCGATGGCGCGGGCGGTGGCGGCGCTGGCTGTGCCGCCGGTCGGCGTGTTGGTCGACGGCCGCGACGTGCCGCCCGACTGCCGGGCCCGCGGGCTGCGCGGCGCGGCGCTGGTCAAGGGCGATTCGCGGGTGGCGGCGATCGCAGCCGCGTCGATCGTCGCCAAGGTGACGCGCGACCGGATGATGGAGGTCGCCGCGCGGCACCATCCCGAATACGGCTTCGAGCGCCATCGCGGCTACGGCACCGCCGACCACGCCGCCCGCCTCGCGCAGCACGGCCCCTGCCCGCTGCACCGGCGCAGCTTCCGTCCGATCCGCGAGATGCTGGCCGGAAGAGGCTAGTCGCGCCGGTCAGTGATAGCCTTCGCCGGGGCGGACGCGGCCGCGGAAGGTCCAGTAGACGAAGGCGG
This sequence comes from Oharaeibacter diazotrophicus, assembly GCF_004362745.1. NCBI lineage: Bacteria > Pseudomonadati > Pseudomonadota > Alphaproteobacteria > Hyphomicrobiales > Pleomorphomonadaceae > Oharaeibacter > Oharaeibacter diazotrophicus. The sequence goes on from NZ_SNXY01000009.1 coordinate 319,521, forward strand.
TGTAGGCGAGCACCAGCGGCAGCAGCGCCAGCACGCCGACCAGCAGGAAGGTCTGGGACTCCGGAGCTGCGGAGGCCTGCCAGATCGTCAGCGCGCCGGGCACCACGTAGGGGAACTCGGAGATGGCGAGGCCGGCGAAGGCGAGCAGGAACAGCCCGACCGAGCCGAGGAAGGGCAGTGCCGGGCGGCCGCGGTCGAGCCCGACCAACACCGCCACCGCCAGCGCCGCCGTCAGGATCGGCACCGGTGCGAGGAGGGCGAGGTTCGGCCAGGAGAACCAGCGCTCGGCGATGCGGTCGTAGGCGAGCGGCGTCCATACCGAGACCGCCAGAATGAAGGCGACCAGGGCGAACAGGAGCGGCCGGGCGATCGCGCGGGCCCAGTGCTCGACCTCGCCGGCGACGCGCATGTGAAGCCAGGTCGCGCCGAGCAGGGCGTAGCCGACCACGAGGCCGCAGCCGCACAGCACCGCGAAGGGAGTCAGGAAGTCGAGCGGCCCGCCGGCGAAGCGGCCGTCGGCGACGGTGACGCCGTCGATGACGCCGCCGAGCACCAGCCCTTGCGAGAAGGCGGCGAGGAAGGAACCGCCGGCGAAGGCGACGTCCCAGAGGCCGTGGTCGGGCTTGGCGACCCAGCGGAACTCGAAGGCGACGCCGCGGAAGATCAGCGCCAGCAGCATCAGGATCACCGGGGCGTAGAGCGCCGGCATGATGATGGCGTAGGCGGCGGGGAAGGCGATCCACAGCGCGCCGCCGCCGAGGATCAGCCAGGTCTCGTTGCCGTCCCAGAACGGGGCGACCGAGTTCATCATGACGTCGCGGTCGCGCTCCTCGGGCCGGAACGGGAACAAGAGGCCGACGCCGAGGTCGAAGCCGTCGAGGACGACGTAGAGCGCCACCGAGACGGCGATCAGGCCGGCCCAGATCACGGGAAGGACGTCGGGCTCGAACATGGCGGTCACTCCCCTGCCCCGGCGGCGATGCGCTCGGCCTCGTGCGCAGCCGCGATCGGCCTGTTGCCCATGCCCTCCGTGTGGTCGCGGAGCGGGATCGGCCCCTTGCGCAAGAGGCGGGCGATGTAGACGACGCCGGCCGAGAACACGACGCCGTAGACGAGCACGAACAGCGCCAGCGACGTCGCCACTTCGACGACGCCGACGGGCGAGATCGCGTCGGCGGTGCGCAGGATGCCGGTGGCGACCCAGGGCTGGCGGCCGATCTCGGTGGTGTACCAGCCGGCGAGGATAGCGACGAAGCCGAGCGGCCACGTCCAGGCGAACACCCGCATGACGAGGCCGTAGCGGAACAAACGGCCGCGGAGCCAGGCGAGCGCGCCGACGGCGACCAGTCCGAGCATCAGGAAACCGACGCCGACCATGACGCGGAAGGCGAAGAACACCGGCGCCACCGGCGGACGGTCCTGCGGCGGCACGCTCTTCAGGCCGGGGATCGTGCCGTCGAGCGAATGGGTCAGGATCAGCGAGCCGAGCTTGGGGATGGCGATCTCGAAGCGGTTCTCCTCGGCGTCCTGGTCGGGCCAGGCGAACAACACCAGTGGCACGGAACCGGGCTCGTCGCCCCAGTGCGCCTCGATCGCGGCGAGCTTGACCGGCTGGTGCTCGAGGGTCTTCAGGCCGTGCTGGTCGCCGATCAGGATCTGCAGCGGCACCATCACCACGAGGATGCCGAGCGCCATCCGCATCATGGTCTCGGCGTGGGCGACGTGGCGACCGGCGAGCCACCAGCGGGCGCCGCAGGCGAGCACGACGAAGCCGGTTGTGATGTAGGCCGCCGCCAGCATGTGGGCGAGGCGCAGCGGGAAGGTCGGCGAGAAGATCACCGCCCACCAGTCGGTCGGGAAGGCGATGCCGTTCCTGAGCTCGTAGCCGGCCGGTGCCTGCATCCACGAGTTGGCCGAGATGATCCAGAAGGCCGAGATCGCGGTGCCCACGGCCACCAGCACCGCGGCGACGAAGTGCAGCCACGCCGGCACCCGGCTGCGGCCGAACAGCATGATCCCGAGGAAGGAGGCCTCGAGGAAGAAGGCGGTCAGCACCTCGTAGCCGATCAGGGGACCGACGACGTTGCCCGCGACCTCGGAGAAGCGGCTCCAGTTGGTGCCGAACTGGTAGGTCAGCACGATGCCGGAAACGACGCCCATGGCGAAGGAGACGGCGAAGATCTTGGTCCAGAAGGCGGCGAGGTCGCGGTAGGCGGCGCGGCCCGTCGCGAGCGCCATGCCGAGGAGCGTGGCGATCCAGGCCGAGAGGCCGATCGTGAAGGCCGGGAAGATGACGTGAAAGGAGATCGTGAAGGCGAACTGGATCCGCGCGAGCAGGATCTGGTCGAATTCCATGTCGGTCTCCCGGTCCGCCGTGCCGCCGCCGGCACGCCGCCGGGGTCGTGGCGAACGCGCGGGCGGCCGCCGCCCCCAGGGAAATCACCTACCGCGGCGGGACGGTCCGGACCAGCACCCGAGTGCCAACTTGATCGTTCCAGTGAGGTCACGGATCCGTGATCGGATCAGGCGTCGACGACCCGCTGGACGAAGACGAGGTCGAGCCAGCGGTCGAACTTGCGGCCGACCTCGCGGAAATGGCCGACCCGTTCGAAGCCGAGCTTGTCGTGGAAGCGCAGCGACGGCTCGTTGGCGGCGTCGACGGCGCCGACCATGACGTGCTTGCCGGCGTCGCGGGCGAGCGGCAGCAGCGCGCCGACGAGGGCCGAACCGACGCCGCGGCCGCGCAGACCGGCGGCGACGTGGACGGAGTGCTCGACCGTGTGGCGGTAGCCCGGCCACGCGCCGCGCCAGTCGCCGAAGGAGGAGAAGCCGACCACCGCACCGCCGTCGTCGGCGACCAGCACCGGATAGCCGAGCGCGCGCCGGGCCTCGTACCACGCCGTGCGCTCCTCGAGCGGTACCGGGTCGAAGGCGTAGACCGCCGTCGAGGTGGCGATCACCTCGTTGTAGATGGCGAGGATCGCGGGCAGGTCGGTCGGGTCGGCGGGACGGACGAGCACGGCGGAACCTCCACAACGAGAGACTTTCGTCCATTATAGTGGATGGAACGGCGCCGTGCCAGGGTGCTTGAAAACGAAAACGGCCCCCGCGATCAGCGGAGGCCGTGAACTCGAAAACCGGCGGCGTCTCAGTTGAGGCGCGCCTTGACCTCTTCGATCGACTTGCCGACGAGGCCGGCGGCGACGTCGCCCTGGACCTTGTCGCCGAGGATCCGCGTCGCGGCCTTGACGGCGACGTCGGCGGCGACGGCGCGGACTTCGGCCACTGCGGCCTGCTCGGCCTGGGCGATCTTGACTTCGACCGCCTTCTTGCGGCGCTCGATCATCTCGGCGATCGCCGCCTCGGCCTCGGCGGCGAGACGCTTGGCCTCGGCCTTGGCCTCCTCGACGATCTCGGCGGCCTCGCGCTCGGCGGCGACGCGCTTGGCCTGATACTCGACCAGCAACGCCTGCGCCTGCTCGCGCAGCTTCTTGGCCTCGGCGAGCTCGTCGCGGATCGCGGTCGAGCGCTTGTCGAGGGCGCCGGTCAGCATGCCCGGCACCTTGAACCAGCCGAGCACCAGGAGGAACAGGATCAGGCCGACGAAAGCCCAGAGGGTGTTGTCGAACATCGCGGCGCTCCTCAGGACTTGGCCACCGCGGCGACCGCGGCGGCGGCCTCGTCGCGGGTGCCCTGACCGATCAGGGCGGCGACGATGGCCTCGGTGGTGTCGACGGCGATGGCGTCGACCTCGGCGAGCGCCTTGGTCTTGATCGCGGCGATGTCGGTCTCGGCGGCGGCGAGGCGCTGCGACAGATCGGTCTCGGCGGCGACGCGGCGGGCGTCGACGTCCTTGGTCACGGCGGCGCGGGTCTCGGCCGCGATGGCGCCGGCCTTGGCCTTGGCCTCGGCGAGTGCCTGCTCGTAGGCCGCGATGGCCGCGTCGGTCTCGGCGCGGGCACGCTCGGCCTCGCCGAGGTCGGCCTCGATGCGCTCGCGGCGGACCTCGAGGATCGAGCCGATGCGCGGCGCGATCTTCTTGGAGACCAGCCAGTAGAGCAGGCCGAAGGTCAGCGCCAGCCAGAGCAGCTGCGAGCCGAAGGTCTCGGAATTGAACGGCGGGAACACGCCCTCGTGGCCGCCCTCGTGCGCCACTTCGCCAGTGGCGTGCGCGGCCGGGTCGGCGCCGTGGGCCGCGTCTGCGGCGGGGGCGGCTGCGGCGGCGCCATCGGCCGGGGCGGCCGGGGCGTCCTCAGCGCGGGCGGGGGTGACGAACCACGTCATCGACGGCTCCGGCTCCCGAAGGTCGGGGTGCGATCATGGGAAGCGGCGGCCCTCGGAAACAAGGACCGCCGCGGATTCTGCCGGCGGACGACGGACGCCCGCCACGTGCCTTCCGTTCCGGACGAACCGGGACGGCACGCCGTCGTCAGACGGCGAACAGCAGCAGGAGCGCGATCAGCAGCGAGAAGATGCCGAGCGCTTCCGTCACGGCGAAGCCGAGGATGAGGCGGCCGAACTGCCCGTCGGCGGCCGACGGGTTGCGCAGGGCACCCGACAGGAAGCTGCCGAAGATGTTGCCGAGGCCGACGGCCGCGCCGTAGATGCCGATGGTGGCGAGGCCGGCGCCGATGAACTTTGCAGCTTCCGCGTCCATGTCGATACTCCTTAGGTATTCCAGGTTTGTCTTGACCGCTGGGTGTGGGCTTCCGCGAACCTTACCCGACCTCAGTGCCCCGGGTGCAGGGCGTCGTTGAGGTACATGCAGGTGAGGATCGTGAAGACGTAGGCCTGCAGGAAGGCGACGAGGAATTCGAGGCCGGTCAGGGCCACCACCATCACCAGGGGCAGGAGAGCGCCGAGCACGCCGCCGAAGCCGAGGCCGGACAGGGTCACCACGAAGCCGGCGAAGACCTTCAGCGTGATGTGACCCGCCAGCATGTTGGCGAAGAGACGGACGGAGAGGCTGAGCGGGCGGGAGAGGAACGAGATCACCTCGATCACCGCCACCATCGGAATGATCGCAGCCGGCACGCCGCTCGGCGCGAAGATGCCGAGGAAATGGGTGCCGTGCTTGTAGAAGCCGTAGATGCTGACCGTCAGGAAGACGACCATCGCCAGCGCGAAGGTGACGATGATGTGCGAGGTGACGGTGAAGAAGTAGGGCACCATGCCGAGCAGGTTCGCGGTGAGCACGAACATGAACAGCGAGAACACCAGCGGGAAAAACCGCATCGAACCGTGGCCGGCCGCCGAGGTCAGCGTGTTGGCGACGAACTCGTAGGCGAGTTCGGACACCGACTGGAGCCGGCCCGGGACGATGGCGCGCGCCGACGTGCCCCAGAGGGTGAGCGCGGCGATCACCGCCACGGTCACGACCATGAACAGCGACGAATTGGTGAAGGAGAGGTCGAGCCCGCCGACGCGGATGTCCACCAACGGATTGATGATGAACTGATGGATCGGATCGGTCGGGTTAGCAGCCACCGCTCAGCCCCTCGCAGCAAGTCGCCATCGATCTTCGGACGGGTCCGCCCGGCGAAGGCGATCCGTCCGCTGTCTCCGCGCCGCCGGCCGCCGACGTCGCCGGCAGGCCGATAGCAGTCCGTTTACGATTCGTCGCCCCCGGATTTCCGCCCCGGCGGTGGAAAACGTTCCGCCACCAGTCCGGCCGCCCGCATGACGTTGAGGGTCCCCGCGGCGAAGCCGAGCAGCAGGAAGACGATCATGCCCCACGGCGTCGTGCCGAAGACCCGATCAATCGTGTAACCGATCACGAAGCCGACGATCACGCCGGCGACGAACTCGGTCCCCATCTTCCACGCCTCGGCCAATCCCGAGACGGCTCCACCCCGCGCCGGCGCGGTGCGCTCGGCTTCCTTCCGCTTCTCGGCGTCGAGCTTCTGGCGAAGCTCGGCGAGCCGAGGGTCGGACCGGGCCCCCTCCGGCGCCCCTTCTCCCTGGGAAACCACACGTTTCCGATCGTCGTCAGCGCTCATCACGAGTACCGCCTGGCGAGCACGAAACGCCGTGAAATCCCGGAGATCGGGGGCACCCCGAAAGTCGGGCGCACCATAGTCACGGCCCCCGGACGTGTCAAGAACGCGTGATTTGCACATAGATCATTGAAAGTCATGACGTTTTTCCCTCCGGAAGGGAGTCGTGGGGACGGCGCGACGCTTCGCCCTCCTCCATATCGATTTAAAAGGCGTGCACTCCGCCGATGGTATCAATGCCGCCCGTCCGTTGCCGTTCCCCGGGCCGCGCCGGGGATCAGACCGCCTCGCGGAAGGTCTCGGCGGTCTCGAGGTCGACGCTGACGAGCTGGGAGACGCCGCGTTCGGCCATGGTGACGCCGAACAGCCGGTTCATCCGCGCCATGGTGATCGGGTTGTGGGTGATCACCACGAAGCGGGTGTCGGTGGCGCGCGCCATCTCCTCGAGCAGGTCGCAGTAGCGCTCGACGTTGGCGTCGTCGAGCGGGGCGTCAACCTCGTCGAGCACGCAGATCGGCGCGGGGTTGGTGAGGAAGACGGCGAAGATCAGCGCCATCGCCGTCAGCGCCTGTTCCCCGCCGGACAGCAGCGTCATGGTCTGCGGCTTCTTGCCCGGCGGCCGGGCGAGGATCTCGAGGCCGGCCTCGAGCGGATCGTCGGCGTCGACCAGCTGGAGTTCGGCGGTGCCGCCGCCGAAGAGATGGGCGAACAGCCGGCGGAAATGGCCGTCGACCAGATCGAAGGCCGCGAGCAGGCGCTCGCGCGCCTCCTTGTTGAGACCGGAGATGGCCTGCCTGAGCCGCCGGATCGCCTCGATCAGGTCCTCGCGCTCGTGGACGAGGGCGTCGAGGCGCGCCTCGACTTCGGCGGCCTCCGCCTCGGCCTGCAGGTTGACGCCGCCGAGCTTGTCGCGCTCCTGGCGCAAGCGCTCCAGGCGAGCGTCGAGGCCGGCGAGGTCCGGGCGCGGGGCGTCCTCGGCGAGTTCGGCGAGCTTGCGGAGCGCGAAGACCGGGGCGTCGAAGCGTTCGCGGATCTCCTCGACGAGGCCGTCGCGCCGGGCCCGCGCGGCGGCGAGCCGCTCCTCGGCGCGCCCCCTGCCCTCGCGGATCTCGGATAGCCGGGCCAACGCCTCCGCCGCGCGACGGTCGGCGGCGGCGGCGGTGCGTTCGCCCTCGGCGAGCGCCTCGGCGGCCTCGCGGGCGGAGGTCTCGCCGGCGGCGATCGCCGCGACCAGACCGCGGCGGGCGGCGACGATCTCGTCGGGACGGTCGACCAGATCGGCCCGCTCGGTCTCGACGTCGTCGAGACGGCCGGCGAGTTCGTCGAGCCGGGCCTCGGCGCGGCGGACGCGGTCGGCCCAGCCCTCCCGCTCGCGGGCGACGGCGTCGCGGCGACGGGCGCGCTGCTCGCGGTCGCGGACGAGACCGTCGACGGCGGCGCGCGCCTCGGCGAGGCCGGCCCGGCGTTCGGCGAGTTCGAGCCGCGCCGCCTGGACCGCGCCGGCGAGGGTGTCGCCGTCCGGCAGATCCGCGAAGGCCTCTTCGGCCTCCTCGGCGGCGGCCGCCGCCTCCTCGACGTCGACGGCGAGGCGGCCGAGCTGGTCGGCGAGGGCGTCGCGGCGGGCGACGAACTCGGCCATGGCGCGCTCGGCGCGCATCAGCCGGTCGCGCGCCTCGGCGAGGGCACGGCCGGACGCCTTGACCGCCTCGCGGGCGGTTCGCTCGGCGTCGACGGCGGCGCGGACGGCGGTCTGTGCCCTCTGGAGGTCGGCACGGCGGGCCGCGACGACCTCGGCGGCGGCGGCGCGCTGGCGGTCGAGTTCGGCGAGGCGGTTGCGCGAGGCGAGCCGCTGCGCCGCGGGGGTCGGCGCGCCGGCGGCGGCGACGTAGCCGTCCCAGCGCCAGAGGTCGCCGGCGCGGCTGACGAGACGCTGTCCGGACCGGAGCGCGGCGGCGAGACGCGGGCCGTCGGCGGGATCGACGACGCCGATCTGAGCCAGCCGGCGCGCGATCGTCGCCGGACCGCCGACGTGACGCGACAGCGGCTCGGCGCCGTCGGGCAGCGTCGGATCGCCGTCGGCCGGCCCCGGCTCGCCCCAGTGGGCGGGGGCGCGGCCGTCGAGCGGGGCCTCAAGGTCGTCGCCGAGCGCGGCGCCGAGCGCGGTCTCGAAGCCGGCGGCGACGGCGAGGGCGTCGACCAGCGGAGGGAACAGGTTGCCGTTCTCGATATTGAGCACGCGCGCGAGGGTGCGGGCCTCGGTGTCGAGCCGCTGCGCCTCGCGCTCGGCCTCGGCGAGCGGTGCGCGGGCGGCGCGCTCGGCGGCTTCCGCGGCGGCGCGTCCGGCCTCGGCGGCGGCGGCGGCGTCCTCGGCCTCGGCGAGGCGTTCGGCGGCGATCTCCGCGTCGGCCTCGGCGTCGGCGATGCCGGCGTCGCCGGCGAGACGTTCGGCGATCGCCGCCCGCTCGGCCTCGAGGGCAGCGCGGTCGCGGGCGAGGCGATCGCGGCGCTCGGCGAGCTCGCGGCGGCGGCGGTCGAGCGCGGCGCGGCGGGCGCCGGCCTCGGCGTGGGCGCCGGTCGCCTCGGCGAGACGGACCTCGACGTCGGCGACCGCGGCGGCGACGTCGGCGAAACACGCCTCGGCGTCGGCGATCCGGTCGGCCTCCTCCGCGCTCTCGGCGGCGAGGGTCTCGGCCTCCTCGGCGAGGGCGGCGAGGCGCTCGTCGTTCTCGGCCACCAGCGCCGCCTCGCGGTCGCGGTCGCGCACCACCTCGGCGGCGCGGCGGGAAAGGTCGGCCAGACGTTCGCGGACGCGGCGCTCCTCGGCCTCCGATTCGCCGAGGGCGTGCCGCAGCCGCTGCAGCGCCGCGGCGCGTTCGGCGGATGCCTCGCGCAGGCCTGGCAGGCGGTGGGCGGCGAGGCCCTGTTCGCGCGCGGCTTCCGCCTGGGCCAGTTGCGCGTCGCCGAGCCCGTCGACCGTGGCGGCGAGCAGGCGCTCGGCCTCGGCGACGGCGGCGTCGACGTCGGCGAAGCGGATCCAGGCGGCGGCCGCCTCGATCTTGCGGATCTCGCCGGAGAGGCCGCGGTAGCGCGCGGCCTGACGGGCCTGACGCTTCAGCGCTTCGAGACGACCGTCGATCTCGCGGACGACGTCCTCGAGGCGGGTGAGATTGGTCTCGGCGGCGCGCAGGCGCAGTTCCGCCTCGTGTCGGCGGGTGTGGAGGCCGGAGATGCCGGCGGCCTCCTCCAGGATGGCGCGGCGCTGGGTCGGCTTGGCGGCGATCAGCTCGCCGATCTGGCCCTGGCGCACCAGCGCCGGCGACCGGGCGCCGGTGGAGGCGTCGGCGAACAGCAGTTGGACGTCGCGGGCGCGGACGTCGCGGCCGTTCATGCGGTAGGCCGAGCCGGCCTCGCGCTCGATCCGGCGGACCACCTCGATCTTGTCGGCGGTCTCGAAGCCGGGCGGGCCGCGCCGCTCGTCGTTGCCGAGTACCAGCGTGACCTCGGCAGAATTGCGCGCCGGACGCCGGCCGGAGCCGGAGAAGATGACGTCGTCCATGCCGGACGCGCGCATCGCCTTGTAGGAGCTCTCGCCCATGACCCAGCGCAGGGCCTCGACGAGGTTCGACTTGCCGCAGCCGTTCGGCCCCACGACGCCCGTCAGGCCGGGTTCGATCACGAACTCGACCGGGTCGACGAAGGTCTTGAAACCGACGATCCTGAGGCGCTCGAATTTCATGGGTCCGGGGCTTCGGCCCGGCCGCGCGGCGATGGCGGTCGGGACGAGACAATGACGGCCGGCGCCGCCACCCGGCAAGGGGCGGCGAAGCCGGCCGTCAAGGCGTCCACAGGAGATCGGCGCCGCGCCGCCTCAGCCCGCCAGCAGCGGGTCGAGCTTGGCGGCGAGTTCCTCGGGGCTCATGGCGCCGCGCACGCGCTCGCCGTTGACGAAGAAGGTCGGCGTCGAGTTGACGCCGAAGACGTCGGCGCCGCGGGCCCGGACCGCGTTGATGGCGTCGAGCAGCTTCTGGTCCGACAGCGTGGCGTCGAAGGTCGCCGGGGCGTAGCCGAACTGCTTGGAGATGTTGCGCAGGGCGGTGACCGGGTCGTCGGTGTAGGCCCACTCCTTGAGATGGGCGAACAGCGTCTTCACCACTTCGAAATACTTGTCGCCGGGCGCGTTGCGCGCCAGCATGAAGCCGGCGGCGGCGAGCGCGTCGAGCGGGAACTCGCGCATCACGAAGTAGACCTTGCCGGTGTCGATGTATTTTTCCTTCAGCGTCGGGAAGGTCGTTTCGTGGAAGTGGGCGCAGTGCGGGCAGGTCATCGAGAGATACTCGACCATGACCACCTTGGCATTGGGATCGCCGAGCGCCTTCTCCGGCAGCGGGCCGGGCTTCATCAGTTCGGCGGTGTCGACCGTGTCGGCCTTCTGCGCCAGCGCCTCCAGCGTGAAGGACGGGGCGGCCAGCGCGACCAGGGCGAAGGTCGCGGTGGTGGCCAGGAAGCGGCGGCGGGACAGCATGGACGTTTCTTCTCCCTCGAGGGCGCGGCGATCGAACGCTCGGCCGATGGTCGCCGATAATTGTGGCACGGTTGCGGGAATGCAAAGGGAAACCGGGCGAGCCTCGGTGACCGCTCGCCGCGGTACGCTCAGCGCCCGGCCATCACGGCGCGACCGAGTCGCTCGACGGCGGCGCGCAGGCCGTCGTCCACGATGCCGGCCGCCTCGGCCTTGACCGCGGCTTCGGCCGCGGCCGACACCGGCTTCTGCACCGGCCGGGCCCTGCGCTCGATGCGGGCGACCGGCAGTTGCACGATCTTGATCCGGCCGACGCAGCGGTAGCCGAAGAACATGTTGATACGCTCGATCACCTGCGGCACCTCGTGGCCGAAGCGCAGCACCGCGGCCGAGGTGCAGCGCACCGTCAGCACGGCGGGTTCGTGGGTCTCCTCCTCGATCAGCCCGGGCGGCCGGCGCGTCCAGGCGAGCCGATCGGGCGCGGTGGTCTCGGCATAGGCGGGGCCGACGATGTCGGGCCAGTGCGCCACGAGGTCGACGGTGGCGAAACCTCGCTTGCGGCAGGCCGGCGTCAACGCCCGCGCCACCACGTCGGCGAGCGGGCGCGCACCGCGGCGGATGAACTTCTCGGGCGCGTCGGTCATGGCGGCGGCGGGATCCGGGATGCGGGAACTCGGGGACCCGAGCATGACGCCCCGGGCGGCGCTGTCAAGGAAGCGGCTCGTCCCGCGGGCGGTTGCGGCGGGCCGGCGCGCCGTCCAGAGTGCGCCGCCATGACCGCGTCCGCACCGATCACCCTCGCCCGCCCCGACCCCGCCGACCTCCTCGCCTGGTACGACCGCCACGCCCGTCGGCTGCCCTGGCGGGTGCCGCCGGACGAGCGGGCCGTCGGCGTCGTGCCGGATCCCTACCGGGTCTGGCTGTCCGAGATCATGCTGCAGCAGACCACCGTGGCGGCGGTGAAGGGCTATTTCGAGGCCTTCCTCGCCCGCTGGCCGCGGCTCGAGGATCTCGCGGCGGCTCCGCGCGACGACGTCATGGCCGCCTGGGCCGGGCTCGGCTACTACTCGCGCGCCCGCAACCTCAAGGCTTGCGCCGAGATGGTCGCCGAGCGCCACGGCGGCCGCTTCCCCGACGACGAGGCGGCGCTGCGCGCCCTGCCCGGCATCGGCGCCTATACCGCCGCGGCGATCGCCGCGATCGCCTTCGACCGGCCCGCCGTGGTGGTCGACGGCAATGTCGAGCGCATCGTCACCCGCCTCCACGCCGTCGAGACGCCGCTGCCGGAGGCCAAGCCCGAGATCCGCCGGCTCACGGAGGCATTGGCGCCGCCGACGCGGCCGGGCGACTTCGCCCAGGCCATGATGGACCTCGGCGCCACGATCTGCACGCCGAAGCGGCCGGCCTGCGGGCTCTGTCCTTGGCAGGGTTCCTGCGCGGCCCGGGCGGCGGGCACGCAGGAGAGCTATCCGCGCAAGACCGCCAAGCCCGAACGCCCGGTGCGCCGCGGCACGGCCTATGTCGCGATTCGATCGGACGGCGCGGTGCTGCTGCGCCGGCGGCCGGACAAGGGCCTGCTCGGCGGCATGGCGGAGGTGCCCGGCACCGAATGGGCCGCGACGGCGCCGCCGGCCGATCCGCCGCTCCCCGCCGACTGGCGGCGGGCCGGCACGGTCGAGCACACCTTCACCCACTTCCACCTGATCCTGACGGTGGAGACGGCGAGCGTCGACGCCCCGGCGCCGGCGGGCGCGTGGTGGGCGCCGGCCGATGGGCTCGCCGACGAGGCGCTGCCGAGCCTGATGCGCAAGACGGTCGCGGCCGCCCTCTCCGACCGCGGCCCCGCGCCGGGTCCGGACGCGGCGCCGAGGCGCGGGCGCGGACGGCCGCGCAAGAGCTGAAGGCGAGGATCAGGCGGGGACCGCCGTCAGCGCCGAGCGGATGCGCTGGCGCAGCACGTCGATCGGGGCTAGACCGCCCTCGGTCTCGACGTGCCAGAAGGTCCAGCCGTTGCAGGCCTCGAGCCCCTGGACGGCAGCGCCCATGCGATGGATCGAGCCGCTCTCCGGGCCGACCGCCAGCGAGCCGTCGGCGCGCACCAGGGCGGCGTGGCGGCGGCGGGCGTCGGTGAGCCGGGTGCCCGGCGCGATCAGACCGGCCTCGACCAGCGAGCCGAACGGCACGCGCGGTTCCGAGCGCTTCGGCGTCACGCCGGCGAGGCCCTCCTCGGGGGCGGGACGCACCGCGTCGATGCGGGCGCGGGCGTGCTCGACATAGGCGTGCTCGCGCTCGACGCCGACGAAGTGGCGGCCGAGCCGCTTGGCGACGGCGCCGGTGGTGCCGGTGCCGAAGAAGGGGTCGAGCACGACGTCGCCGGGTTTGGTCGTCGCGGTCAGGATCCGCCAGAGCAGCGCCTCGGGCTTCTGGGTCGGGTGCAGCTTGTCGCCGTCGGCGTTCTTCAGCCGCTCGCTGCCGGTGCAGAGCGGGAACAGCCAGTCGGAGCGGACCTGGAGGTCGTCGTTGCCGACCTTCAGCGCCTCGTAGTTGAAGGTGACGCCCTTGGCCTCGCGGTCGCGCGAGGCCCAGATCAGCGTCTCGTGGGCGTTGGTGAACCGCTTGCCCTTGAAGTTGGGCATCGGGTTGGCCTTGCGCCAGACGACGTCGTTCAGGATCCAGAAGCCGAGGTCCTGGAGCTTGGCGCCGACGCGGAAGATGTTGTGGTAGCTGCCGATCACCCAGAGCGCGCCCGACGGCTTCAGCACGCGGCGCACCGCCAGCAGCCAGGCTCGGGTGAAGGCGTCGTAGGCCTCGAAGCTCTCGAAGCGGTCCCAGTCGTCGTCGACGGCGTCGACCTTGGACTGGTCGGGCCGGACGAGGTCGCCGCCGAGCTGGAGGTTGTAGGGCGGGTCGGCGAAGACGAGGTCGACCGAATGCCGCGGCAGCTTCTCCAGCTGCGCGATGCAGTCGCCGACGAGGATCTGGTCGAGCCAGGGCCGATCGGCGGCCTCCACGGGGGAGGCCGCCGAAGCCACAGGCGCGTCGAGACGGCGCACGGCGGCGCGACGCGCCGACCGCAACTCGAGAACACTCATGGCCACTCCCACACTGACGCGAAACCTGACCGGTGGGGGCCTCGACGCCCCTGCCACGATCCACAGCATGGGAGAGTCAGGGTAAATTCCGGGTTAAGTGCCGACAGGGTGAATTTTCAATTGCGTCAATGGTTTGTTAGCCATTTCGCACTGCGGCGGACACCTCCGGCGCCGCGTTCTCGGTCCGACCCTTTCGCTTGGCGCTCGCCCCGGCCCGGACCGAGGCCCCGCTTTTTCCGGCGCGCGCGGCGTCATCATGTGGTATCCGGCTCGGGGTACGAGGCTCAGCAACTTGTACCCGAGAGACGTTCCATGAAAGACCGGGCCCGCCCGCAGGCGATCCTCAACCGCCCCGCCCCGCTGCCCTTCGAGACCTTCACCGACGCGGTCGCGGCGGTCGACCGGCTGATCGCGATCTACGACCGCAACACCGCCTTCGTCCGCGACGCCTTCGCGGCCGTCACCCGCGGCGAGGTGCCCGAGGGGCGCACGCGCGCCTTCTATCCCGAGATCCGCGTCGAGACCGACACCCACGACCTCGCCGACAGCCGCCTCTCCTACGGCCACGTCACCGGCCCCGGGGTCTACACCACCACGGTGTCGCGGCCGGAGCTGTTCCGGCACTACCTGATCGAGCAGCTGTCGCTGATCATCCGCAACCACGGCGTCCCCGTCTCGATCGGCGAGAGCCAGACCCCGATCCCACTGCATTTCGCCTTCTACGAGGGCACCCACGTCGAGGGCACCCTGGTCGAGGCGCTGCCGAAGCCGCTGCGCGACATGTTCGACGTGCCGGATCTCGCCGTCACCGACGACGCCATCGCCAACGGCACCCTGGAGCCGCCGGCCGGCGAGCCGATGCCGCTCGCGCCTTTCACGGCGCCGCGAATCGACTATTCACTGCACCGCCTGCAGCACTACACGGCGACGAGCCCGCGCTTCTTCCAGAACTTCGTGCTCTTCACCAACTACCAGTTCTACGTCGACGAGTTCGCCGCCCGCGCCCGCGAGATGATGGCGCGCGGCGACAGCGGCTACACCGGCTTCGTCGAGCCCGGCAACCTCCTGACGCCATCCGGCGAGGCCGCGCCGACCGAGGGCGAGCATCCGGCGCGGCTGCCGCAGATGCCGGCCTACCACCTGCTGCGCGAAGGCCATTCCGGCATCACGCTGGTCAACATCGGCGTCGGCCCCTCCAACGCCAAGACGATCACCGATCACGTCGCGGTGCTGCGGCCGCACGCCTGGCTGATGCTCGGCCATTGCGCCGGCCTCAGGAACAGCCAGAAGCTCGGCGACTACGTGCTCGCCCACGGCTACGTCCGCGAGGACCACGTGCTCGACGCCGACCTGCCGGTGTGGATCCCGATCCCGGCGCTGGCCGAGGTGCAGGTGGCGCTCGAGGACGCCGTCGAGGAGGTCACCGGCCTCGAGGGCTGGGAGCTGAAGCGCATCATGCGCACCGGCACCGTCGCCACCATCGACAACCGCAACTGGGAGCTGCGCGACCACCGCGAGCCGGTGCAGCGCTTCTCGCAGTCGCGCGCGATCGCCCTCGACATGGAATCGGCGACCATCGCGGCCAACGGCTTCCGCTTCCGCGTGCCCTACGGCACGCTGCTCTGCGTCTCCGACAAGCCGCTGCACGGCGAGCTCAAGCTGCCGGGCATGGCGAGCGCCTTCTACCGCCGCCAGGTCTCCCAGCACCTCGAGATCGGCATCCGCGCCATGGAGATGCTCCGCGGCATGCCGCCCGAGCGCCTGCACAGCCGCAAGCTGCGCAGCTTCATGGAGACGGCGTTCCAGTGATGCCTGTCTCGCACACGTCCCGACGGGTCGGGACGTGTGCGAGGTGCCGGCCATTCGGCCGGCGCCCGTCGGGCGCTCCGCGCACACGCCGCTCCGACCGGAGGTCGGACCATCGTGCGCGGTACGAGGGCGCACGGCAGCCTCCCGCCGGGCGCGCTCGCGCCGGCGGGGCGGATCTGCTAGGACGCGGCGGCAAGGGCGGGGCGGACGGGCCCCGGCCCTCCCCCCGGACGGAACTCCATGCTCATCATCTTCGATTGCGACGGCGTGCTCGTCGATTCCGAGATCATCTCCTCGGACGTGACGGCGCGGCACTTCTCCGAACTCGGCTACGCCATCACCGCCGCGGAGCTGAACGAGCGCTTCGTCGGCCTGACCGGCCCGCAGATCGCCGCCATCGTCGAAGAGGAGATCGGGCGCGCCCTGCCGGACGACTTCAAGGCCCGCTGCGACGCCGAGATCGACCAGCGCCTCGCCGCCGTGAAGGTCATCGCCGGCGTGCACGACCTCCTGGACGTGCTCGAGGAGCCGCGCTGCATCTGCTCGAACTCGTCGAGTACGCGCCTGAAGACCACGCTTTCGGCCACCGGCCTCTGGGACCGCTTCCGCCCCTACGTCTATTCGGCGCCCGAGGTCGGCACCCGCCGGGGCAAGCCGGCGCCGGACGTGTTCCTGCACGCCGCCGCCGCGTTCGGGGTCGCCCCGGCCGACACCATCGTGATCGAGGATTCCCCGCCCGGCGTCACCGGCGCCGTCGCCGCTGGCATGCGCGTGATCGGCTTCGTCGGCGGCTCGCACAGCTGGGCCGGCCACGCCGAGACGCTGATGGACGCCGGCGCCGAGACCGTGGTCCGCCGCATGACCGAGGTGCCCGCCGTGGTCGAGGCCTTCCGCGGCTGGGCCGGCATCGGCGTCTGAGCGCCGGGACACGAGGAGGCTCGCCCCATGTCCGACGACGGCGTCTACCGCAACGGCGTCGGCGGCCACGCGGTGATCGAGCAGCGGCGCACCGGCGTGTTCCGCCGCCTGTTCTTCGACCGGCCGGTGCTGCTGGTGGTGCGTCGCGGGGTCAAGCGCCTCGAGCATGACGGCGTCGTCGTCGAGGGCGGGCCGGGCACGCTGCTCGTGGTGCAGCCGGGCGCCTTCGTCACCGTCACCAACACGGTCGAGGACGGGCTCTACCGGGCCGAGGCGCTGCCGGTCGACCCCGCCCTGGTCGAGCCGTCGGCACTGCGCTCCCCCGTGCTCGCGCAGATGCCGCTTTCGGAAGGCCTCGACGCGGCCGTCGCCGCGGCGCGGGCCGCGCTCGCCGACCCCGCCCTGCCCGACGCCGTCGCCGCCCACCGCTTCCGCGAGATCCTGGTCTGGCTCGCCGAGGCCGGGATCGTGCCGACCATGCCGGTGGCCGAGACCTTCGCGGTCCGGGTGCGCCGGCTGGTCTCGACCGATCCCGCCGCGCCCTGGCCGGCCGCGGCCGTCGCCGGCCGGCTCGCGACCAGCGAGCCGACGTTGCGCCGGCATCTCGCCGCCGACGGCACCACGCTCACCGACATCGTCGCCGACGTCCGCCTCTCGGCCGCGCTCAACCTCCTGCAGACCACTCGCCGTCCGGTCACGGCGATCGCGCTCGACTGCGGCTATGCCTCGCCGTCGCGCTTCGCGATGCGCTTCCGCGCCCGCTTCGGCCTGTCGCCGAGCGAGGTCCGCATCGAGCCGGTCGGGTTCGATCGGATCGGCGCCACGATCGATCGGTCCGGAGCGGCGGCCGCACCCGCAGCCGGGCAGGATCGCCGCCGTCACCCAACCTGACGGAGACCTTCCGATGATCCGCCCGCTCCTCTCCCTCGCCGCCCTCGTCGTCGGCGCGGCGACGTCCGTCCACGCCGCCGACTTCACCGTCACCAGCCCCGACTTCACCGACGGCGGCCGGCTCGGCGAGGCCCAGGTGTTCGACGGCTTCGGCTGCACCGGCGGCAACGTCGCCCCCGCGCTCGCCTGGACCGGCGCGCCCGCGGGCACGAAGAGCTTCGCCGTCACCGTCTACGATCCGGACGCGCCGACCGGCTCGGGCTTCTGGCACTGGTCGATGTTCGACATCCCCGCGGCCACCACGTCGCTCGCCACCGGCTCGACCGGGGCCGGACGCCCGGCGGGCGCCGTCGAGGTCCGCAACGACTACGGCGGCACCGGCTTCGGCGGCGCCTGCCCGCCGCCCGGCCCGGCGCACCGCTACGTCGTCACGGTGTTCGCGCTGAAGGTGGACAAGCTCGGCCTCGGCGCCGACGCGACGCCGGCCGTCACCGGCTTCATGCTGAACGCCAACGTGCTCGCCACCGCCCGGATCACCGCGCTCTACGGCCGGTGAGCGGCGCGCAGAACTGCCGCGATCACCTCGGCGACGGCGCGGTAGAGGTCCTCCGGAATGGTCCGGTCGAGTTCGAGCGTCGACAGCGCCTCGGCGAGCGCCGGGTTCTCTTCCACGGGCACCCCGGCCTCGCGCGCCGCCGCCACGATCGCCTCGGCGGTCTCGCCGCGCCCGGTCGCCACCACGGTTGGGGCGTCGGGCGCGACGTAGCGCAGCGCCACGGCGCGGGCGATGTCGTCGTCGCCGCTCACAGCTCGACGTCCAGGCGGTGGCGCGGCGCCGTCGGCGTCGGCGCGGCGGGCCGCTGCGGCGGACGTCCGAGGTGGAGGTCGACGCCGGAGACGGCGAGGCCGGCCGCCGTCAACGCGTCGGCGAGAGGGGCGGCCTCGGCCTCGAGCCGGGCGACGGCGGCGGGGGTCTCGCACCAGACCCCGATCACGACGCGCCGGCCGGGCAGCAGCCCGACCCGCACCGCCACCGGCCCGAGCGGGGCGACCGCGAAGGCCATCTCGACCCGGTGGACCGGTCCGCCGTCGTCGTCGGCGCCGCCGCGCTCGCGGCCGCCGTGGTCGTCGCGCTCGATCCGGACCTCGGCGACCGAGACGCCGGCGGGGCCGGCGATCGGGATCTCGAAAACGAGGCCGCGCGGAGCGTCGTCGTCGGTGCCGGGCGCGGCGTCGTCGCCGCCGATCGAGGCGGCCTGGTGCAGGAGGATGCGGCCGGCGGCGCGCTCGGCGGCGTCGAGGAGATGGGCGGCGAGCGCGCGCGGCGGCAGGTCCGGCGCCTCGGCCTCGCGCTGGCCGGCGGGCCGACCGCCGCGCCGCGGCGGGGCCGGCCGGGCGCCCGCCACCAGCGCGACCGCCGCCGCGACGGCGGGATCCGACGGCGTCGGCTTCCCCGGGCCGAGCCAGTCGGCGAGGGCGCGGCCGACCAGGGCGAGCGCGGTCTTGAGATCGGCGGGGGGCGGCGATCCCGGATGCGCGCCCGCCTCGTGGAACAGCCCGGACCGCGCCAGCGCGGCGGCGACGTCGCCGGCCGTCGGCGGTGACGCCGAGCCGAGCGCGAAGCCCGCGAGCACGCCGAGGGCGTCGCGCAGCGTCGCCGGCAGGTCGGGGGCGGCATTGAGCGTCGAGGCGGCGGCGAACACGGGCGCGAGCCCGTCCTGACGTCCGAGCGCGGCGGCGACCGCCGCTTCGAGCACGGTCGTCCGTGGGACCGTGCCGGCTGTAGCGGGCGCGAACGCCACCGCCTCCTCGATGCGCCCGAAGACGGGGATCTCACCCGCCAGCGGACGACGCCCGGCGTGGCCCGGGTTCACGGGCATGTCGCCGATCACCGGCGGCAGCGAGCCGATGGCCATCGCGGGCCTCCGCGGCAGGAGAGCGTCCGGTCGAGACTCGCGCGAATCGGGGGACAGGGCAAGGGCGGCGCCCCGGACGCCCCCTACCCCGCCTCGGCTTCCGCCGCCTCGTATTCCCCCGACAGTTCCAGCCACTGCTCCTCCGCCGCGTCGATGGCGCGGGCGCAGTCGGCGCGGTCCTTGGAGAGCTTGGCGCCCCTGGCCGGATCCTTGGCGAACAGCGCCGGGTCGGCCAGCGTGGCGTCGAGCTTGGCGAGGTCCTTCTTCAGCGCCTCGATCCGCGCCTCCACCGCCTGGATCTTCTTGCGCAGCGGCGCCAGTTGGGCGCGGCGCTCGGCGGCGAGGCGGCGGCGGTCGACGGCGGTCGGCTTGGCGTCGGCCTTCGCCGCGCCGGCGCGCTCGTCCGGACCGGAGAGGACGAGGCGCTTGTAGTCGTCCATGTCGCCGTCGTAGGGCGTCACCCGGCCGTCGGCGACCAGCCAGAGCCGGTCGGCGGTGGCCTCGACGAGGTGGCGGTCGTGGCTGACCAGGATCACCGCGCCCTCGAAGGCGTTGAGCGCCTGGATCAGGCTCTCGCGGCTGTCGATGTCGAGGTGGTTGGTCGGCTCGTCGAGGATCAGGAGATTCGGCCCGTGGAAGGTGGCGAGGCCGAGCAGCAGCCGCGCCTTCTCGCCGCCCGAGAGCTCGCGGGCGGGCGTGTCCATCTTCGACGTCTCGAGCCCCATCTGGGCGACGCGCGAGCGCACCTTGGCGTCGGGCTCGCCGGGCATCAGCCGCTTGACGTGGTCGAAGGCGCTCTCGGACGGGATCAGCTCGTCGAGCTGGTGCTGGGCGAAATAGGCGATCGACAGCTTGGTCGCCCGCGTCACGCCGCCGCCGAACGGTTCGAGCCGGCCGGCGATCGCCTTGGCGAAGGTCGACTTGCCGTTGCCGTTCTTGCCGAGGAGGGCGATGCGGTCGTCGTCGTCGATGCGCAGCGTCAGGTTGGAGAGCACCGGCCGGGCCGGGTCGTAGCCGAGCGCCACCTTGTCGAAGGTGATGATCGGCGGGGCGAGCCGCGACTTCGGGTCGGGGAAGACGATCGGCTGGACCTCGGTCTCCACCACCGCCTCGATGGTCTCCATCTTCTCAAGCATCTTGACGCGCGACTGCGCCTGCCGCGCCTTCGAGGCCTTGGCCTTGAAGCGGTCGACGAAGGCCTGGAGGTGCTTGCGCCGCGCCTCCAGCTTCTCGCGCATCTTCTCCTGCAGCATCAGCTTCTCGCGGCGCTGGCGCGCGAACGAGGTGTAGCCGCCCTTCCACAGCGTCAGCCGGCCCTGGTCGAGGTGGCAGACGTGGTCGACGGCGACGTCGAGCAGGTCGCGGTCGTGGCTGATCAGGATCACCGTGTAGGGATAGCGCTGCACGTAGGTGGTGAGCCAGAGCGTGCCCTCGAGGTCGAGGTAGTTGGTCGGCTCGTCGAGGAGCAGGAGGTCCGGCCGCATGAACAGCACGGCCGCGAGCGCCACGCGCATCCGCCAGCCGCCGGAGAAATCGGCGCAGGGTCGGCGCTGGTCGACCGCGTCGAAGCCGAGGCCGGACAGGATCGTCGCCGCCCGCGCCTCGGCCGAGTGCGCCTCGATGTCGGCGAGGCGGATCTGGATCTCGGCGATGCGGTGCGGGTCGGACGCCGTCTCCGCCTCGGCCATCAGCGCGGTGCGCTCGGTGTCGGCGGCGAGCACGAAGTCGATCAGCGAGATCTCCGAGCCCGGCGCCTCCTGCGCCACCCGGCCGATCCGCGCCGCCTTCTTCAATTCGATCGAGCCGCTCTCGGCCGAGAGGTCGCCGTCGATCAGGTTGAACAGCGTGGTCTTGCCGGTGCCGTTGCGGCCGACGAGACCGACCTTCATGCCGTCGTCGACGACGACGGAGGCCTTGTCGATCAGGACGCGTCCGCCGATGCGGTAGGTGAGGTCGGAGATGGTCAGCATGGCGCGAGGGATGTCGCAGAGCCCGGCCGCGAAGGCAAGGGGGCGCTGCCGGTCGCGTCGTCCGCCGATGACGCGCCGACGCCGAGCCCGCGCCGACGCTCGGACACCCCTTCCGCCCGCCTACGTGGATTCCCATATGGCCGGTGCGGCCCGATCCCGGTCCGCCGCCAGCCAAGGAGTGACGACATGGGCCTGTTCGACCGCTTCCGGTCCGACCAAGGTCAGAAGATGACCCCGCACCTCGCCTTCGCCACCTGCCTGATCTACGTGATGGGGGCCGACGGCGAGATGGACAACGAGGAGATCGGCCACCTGCTCAGCGTCCTCGGCGGCGCCAAGACCGGCAACGGCATCGGCGTCGGTGCCAACAACCAGGCCCTGCTCGACCAGGCGGTCCGGATCGCGCGAACCAAGCCCATCGACCAGTTCCTCGCCGAGGCGACCCCGCTGCTGACCGACGCCCAGCGGATGTCGATCCTGCTCAACCTCGTCGACAGCGCCATGTCGGATGGCGAAGCCGAGCCGGAGGAGCAGGAACTGATCGGCCGCGTCCAGGCCGCCTTCGGGATTCCCGACGAACGCTTCGCGCCCTTCTTCGACGTGCTGATGGCCAAGAACGACCGCACCATCTTCGTCGACGAGCGCCACCCCCACAACGCGCCCGGCTACCGCGTCGAGCTGCAGGTCCCCGGTCGCGGTTGACCGCGAAGCCCCGCCGCGGCGGCGACCGGCCCCGGCCGGTCGCCCTTCAGACCGTGAACTGCTGGCCGAGCTCGACCACGCGGTTGGACGGGATGCGGTAGAAGTCGGTGGCGTTGGCAGCCATGCGGGTCAGCGCGATGAACAGTCGGTCCTGCCAGAGCGGCATGCCGGACTGCGGGCTGGCCTTGAACGAGCGGCGGTTCAGGAAGAAGGACGTCGACATGATGTCGAACTTCAGGCCCTGCTTGCGGCCGAGCGCCAGCGCCTTCGGCACGTTCGGCTGTTCCATGTAGCCGAAGGTCAGCGTCACCTTGGTGAAGTCGTCGTTGAGCGGCTCGATGCGGATGCGCTGCTCCTCGGCCACGCGCGGCGCCGTCGACACCTTGACCGTGAGGACCACGTTCTTGGTGTGCAACACCGTGTTGTGCTTGAGGTTGTGCATCAGCGCGCTCGGTGCGATCTCGGGGTCCGAGGTCAGGAACACCGCGGTGCCGGGCACGCGCACCGGGTGCGAGCGCGCCAGCATCTTGACGAGGTCGGCGAGCGGCACGCTCTCGCGGTGGCTCTTCTCGTAGACGATCCGGGTGCCGCGCACCCAGGTCCACATGGTGATCGAGACGCAGGCCGCCAACGTGATCGGCATCCAGCCGCCGTCGAGCACCTTCAGGAGGTTGGCGCTGAGGAAGATCAGCTCCAGCGACAGGAACGGCGCCACCACCGCGACGGCGAGGCCGAGCGGCCAGCGCCACGCCTTCCACACCACCACGAAGGCGAGCAGCGAGCTCATCACCATCTCGCCGGTCACCGAGATGCCGTAGGCGTTGGCGAGCGCGGTCGAGGAGCGGAAGAACACCACGAGGGCGAGGACGCCGGCGAGCAGCACCCAGTTGACCCGCGGCAGGTAGATCTGGCCGGCCTGGGTTTCCGAGGTGTGGCGGCTCTCGAGCCGCGGCAGCAGGCCGAGTTGGACCGCCTGCTGGGTCAGCGAGAAGGCGCCGGTGATCACCGCCTGACTGGCGATCACGGTGGCGACGGTCGCCAGGATCACGTAGGGCAGCCGGAGGCTCTCGGGCACCAGCAGGAAGAACGGGTTCTCCATCGCGTCGGGATGGGCGAGCACCAGCGCGCCCTGGCCGAGGTAGTTCAGCGTCAGCGACGGGAACACCAGCACGAACCACGCGAGACGGATCGGCGGGCGGCCGAAGTGGCCCATGTCGGCGTAGAGCGCCTCGGCGCCGGTGACGGCGAGGAACACCGAGCCGATCACGATCAGCGCCATGAAGCGGTGCTCGATGACGAACTCGACCGCCGACAGCGGGTTGAGCGCCATCAGGATCGCCGGGTCGTCGCTGACGTGGACGGCGCCGGACACCGCCATGCACAGGAACCAGAAGGCCGTGATCGGCCCGAACAGCGCCGCGACGCGGCCGGTGCCGAAGCTCTGCACCGCGAACAGCACGATCAGGATCACGATGGTGATCGGCACCACCGCCTGATCGAAGGCCGGCGTGATCAGCTTCAGGCCCTCGACCGCGGACAGCACCGAGATCGCCGGCGTGATCACCGCGTCGCCGAAGAACATGGCGGCACCGAGCACGCCGATGACGAACACCGCCGCCGACCGGCCGCCGATCGCCGACTTGGCGAGCGCCACCAGCGACAGCGTGCCGCCCTCGCCGCGGTTGTCCGCCTGCATCACGAAGACGACGTATTTCAGCGTCACGACGAGCGTCAGCGCCCAGATCAGCAGCGAGACGACGCCGGTGACCTCGAGACGCGTCAGGCCGTCCTTGGCGGTGTGGGCCAGGGCCTCGCGGAAGGCGTAGAGCGGGCTGGTGCCGATGTCGCCGTAGACGACGCCGACCGAACCGAGCGCCATCGCGAACAGGCTGCTCTTGCCGTGGCCGCCGTGGGAATCGTGCCCGCCGGGCGCCGGGGTCGGCCCGCCGGCCGCGGTTTCGGGTTGCTTCGCGGTGTTTTCGCTCATGCCGAACCGGTTGGCGGCCGGACGTCGACGGACGTCGCTTCGACCGACGGGGCGACCGAATAGAAGATCGCGCGCCGGACCGCAAGTCGCGCGCGCCGGCCGCGGTGGAAACCGCCCGGCGGGCGGTTTCGTTCCGGCGCCGCTCGGGCGGCGCCGGAACGCGAACGGCGGGCCGGAGGTCCGGTCCGCCGCGGCGAAGATCCGAGGGATGCGTGCGGGATGGGCGGTCAGGCGCCGCCGGACGTCAGCACCGACACGCGGTCGGCCGAGCCGGCGCAGGAGATCGAGACCGCACCGCCGTCGCCGCTGTCGAGCGTGGCGTTGTTGCCGGCCGGCAGGGCGAAGCGAACCTGGGTGCCGGTGCCGGGGGCGAGGTCGGGATCGACCTGGTCGGCGATCACCAGCGTCATGGCGCAGGTGCCCTCGTCGGCCTTGAAGTAGCCGATCAGGTGCTTGGTGCCGAAGCTCTGGGCGAAGCCCTCGAGCGGCTTGTAGACGCCGGTGCCGATCGCGTCGGCGGAGACGGGGGCGAAGGCGACGGCCGCGGCGGTGAGGGAGAGGGCGGCGGCGGCGGAGAGGAGTCGGGTCATCATGGTCGAAGGCTCCGGGTGTAGAGCGCGCCGTGCCCGGAGGGAGGGCGGCACGGCGCGCTCGCTTCTGGTCCGGGTCGCCGCGGGAGGGAGGAGGGAGCGGCTTCCCGGTCTCTCGGTGCCCGGGAGGAAGGGCACCGTTTCGGCTCGTGTCGGTCCGGGGTCCGGGGAGGAGGAGGAAGGGGCCGGACCGCCCGAGCGCAAACTTTGGATTTCTCTGGTCGAGCCGCCCGGAACCGGGCTTTTCGACCGTGGAGCGCCGGTTCGTCACCGCCGCGTCCGATGAAGGGACAATACCCCTGCCGCAGTGCGGGAGAAATAGGCCCCGACTCCGCTAAACCGTTTGAAGAAAAAGCTAAACCGGTTCAGCCGCGACGCTTTTTCTTGGGGTTGGCGAAAGAAAAACTGAAATGTGCGAAAACGCTTAGCTGGGGTCTCCGAAAACCCGGGGAAATCATGCCGCGCCGGCGTTTTCACTAGGTGGTTGGTCGTAAGCGGACGATCCTAGGGGCAAGCCCTCACCCGTCGGACCGGCCGCCCGGCGATTCACGACGGTGCCGCCCCGGGCGCGAGCCGGTGCGCTCGCGCATGACAACGGCGGCCCGGCCTGCTAACGAGCGGCGCTCGCCCGGGTGCCCGCCCGGGCGCGGCATGCGGCGAGCGGCCTTTGCCGCGCGCGCCCGCTCCGCTACGGTCTTTCCATGAATCCCACCGATCTCCTCCTGGTCGCCGTCGGCGGCGCCCTCGGCTCGATGGCCCGCTACATCGTCTCGGTCACGGCCGGGCGGATGTTCGGGCTCGACTTCCCCTGGGGCACGCTCACGGTCAACGTCGTCGGCTCCTTCGCGATGGGGCTCTTCGTCGGCCTGCTCGCGCTGAAGTTCGACGGCTCGACGGCGCTGCGCCTGTTCTTCGCCGTCGGCGTGCTCGGCGGCTTCACCACCTTCTCCTCCTTCTCGCTCGACACGGTGGTGCTGTGGGAGCGCGGCGCCGTCTTCGCGGCCGCCGGCTACGTCGTCGCCTCGCTCGTCGTCTCGCTCGGCGCCCTCGCCGCCGGCCTCGCCCTGGTCAGGACCCTCGCATGAACACCGATCCGAACTCCGCCGCCGGCCCGCGCGTCGACATGGTCGCCGTCGCCAAGGACGAGGCCGGCATGCGCCTCGACCGCTGGTTCAAGGAGCACTACCCCGGCCTCGGCTTCGGCCACCTGCAGAAGCTGATCCGCTCCGGCCAGATCCGCGTCGACGGCGGCCGGGTGCAGACCTCGACCCGCCTCGCCGCCGGCCAGCAGGTCCGCGTGCCGCCGCTGCAATACGGCGATCAGGCCGCGACCTCGACGTCCTCCTTCGCCATCGACGGCACCGGCGCGCCGACGGCTCGGCCGAAGCAGGTCGCCTCGGCCAACGAGGCCGAGTACCTGCGCTCGATCACGCTCTACGAGGACGAGCACGTCTTCGTCTTCAACAAGCCGGCCGGCCTCGCCGTCCAGGGCGGCTCCGGCATGACGCGCCACATCGACGGCATGCTCGAGGCCTTCCGCGACAAGAAGGGCGTCAAGCCGCGCCTCGTCCACCGCCTCGACCGCGAGACCGCCGGCTGCCTCCTGGTCGCGCGCACCCGCCTCGCCGCGGCGACGCTGGCGCGCACCTTCCAGACCCGCTCGGCCCGCAAGATCTACTGGGCGCTGGTCTACGGCATGCCGAAGCCGGCGCAGGGCCGGATCTCGACCTACCTGCGCAAGACGACCGCGCCCGACGGCGACATGATGGTCGTCGCCAAGCACGGCGACAAGGACGCCCAGCACGCCCTCACCTACTACTCGATCGTCGACCACGCCGGCGGCCGGATGTCCTGGCTCACCATGAAGCCGACCACCGGGCGCACCCACCAGCTCCGCGTCCACTGCCAGGCGATCGGCCATCCGATCATCGGCGACCCGCGCTACTTCGACATCGAAAACTGGGAAGTGCCGGGCGGCATCCAGAACCGGCTGCACCTGCTCGCCCGCCGCCTCACCATTCCCCACCCCGCCGGCACCGGCGTGATCGACGTCACCGCGCCGCTGCCGCCGCACATGCTGCAGTCGTGGAACCTGCTCGGCTTCGAGGCCGACGGCGACGACCGCGCCGACCCGGCCTTCCCCGAGGACTGAGCGCCCGCCGGCTCCGACCTTCGGTCGCGCCCGGCCGGCGCCCGGTCCGACGGCGACCGCCAAGTCCCCGCGGCGCGGGGACTTTCGACCGCCGCCCGCGCCGCCCGCCATGCGGGTGCGACGTCGTGTCGGGTGCGCTTCGCCATTGCTTCGCCACGAGCGCCCGGAAATACTTCCCGCCGAAGCGGGGACGGCGTTATGTGAGGCGCCGGCCACCGCCGTCCGGAGGAACGACCACATGAAGAGCCTTTTCGCCGCGTCGATCGCCGTCGCGGTCGCGTTCACGCCCGTCGTCGCGTCGGCGCACGGCCCGACCCGCCAGAAGGTCGAGATCACCACCGAGGTCGCCGCGCCGGCCGACAAGACCTGGGCGGTCGTGTCCAACTTCGGCGACATGTCGTGGCTGCCGGTGGTGACCAAGCTCGAGGCGACCGGCAACGACGTCGGCGCCGAGCGCACCATCACCCTGGCTAACGGCGAGGTGATCAAGGAGCGCATCGAGAAGTTCGACGCCGGCAAGATGATGATGATGTACCGGATGGAAGCCGACAACATCAAGGCGCTGCCGGTCACCAACTATTCCTCGCGCCTGACCGTCAAGGACGCCGGCGGCGGCAAGTCCACCATCACGTGGTGGGGCGCGTTCTACCGCGGCTATCCGAACAACGATCCGCCGGCCGACCTCTCCGACGAGGCCGCGGTCAAGGCGATCACCGACCTCTACAACACCGGCCTCGCCGGCATGAAGAAGAAGATCGAAGGCGGCAGCTGATGCGCCGGCGCACCGGGGCGGCGCTCGTCGCCCTGGTCCTCGCGTTCGCGGCCGCCCCGGCCCGCGCCGACGAGGCCTTCGTCACCAACCAGCAGAGCGACGACGTCTCCGTCGTCGATCTCGCCAGTGCGCGCGTCGTCGCCACCATCCCGGTCGGCGGCAAGCCCGCGGGCGTCGCCGTCGCGCCCGACGGCCGCGCCGTCTACGTCTCGAGCCCCGAGGGCAAGGCCCTCTCGGTGATCGACCCGGCGACCCGTACCGTCGTCGCCCGGATCGACGTCGGTGGCGGACCGGTCGGCATCGTGGTCTCGCCCGATTCGCGCACCGTGTTCCTCGCCGACTGGTTCGGCAACGCCGTGCTGCTGATCGACGCCGAGACGCGGACGATCCGCGCCCGCGTGCCCGTCGGCACCGCCCCGGCCGGCCTCGCCGTCACCGCGGACGGGCGCACGCTCTACGTCTGCGACCGCGACGACGACCGCCTCTCGGTGATCGACGTCGCCTCGGCCACCCGTACCGGTACGATCGCGGTCGGCACGCACCCCTTCGCCGTGACGCTGTCGCCGGACGGCCGCCACGCCTTCACTGCCAACGTTATGTCCAACGACGTCTCGGTGGTCGACCTCGCCGCCGGCCGGGAGATCACCCGAATCCCCACCGGCGAGACGCCCTACGGCGTCGCCCTCGTCGGCGGCCGCGGCTTCGTCACCGACCAGCACGCCGACACGCTCACCGTGTTCGACGCCGCCAGCTTCGCCCCGATCGGCAGGATCGACACGCCGTCCTTCCCCGAGGGCATCCTCGGCGACGACGCCTCCGGCAAGGTCTGGGTCGCCGCCTGGGGTGACGACGTCTTCTTCTCGGTCGACCCGGCGAGCCTCGCGGTCGTCGACGAGATCCCCGTCGGCAAGGGCCCGCGCGCCTTCGGCCACTTCATCCGCCGGACGCCCTGAGCGCGCCGGCGGCCGCCGCCGCCGCGATCCCGTCCCAGGGCCGGGCATCGGCGCACAGCCGCTCGTGGACCGCCCGCGCCGGCGAGCGCTCGTACCATTCCCGCTGCTCGTCCGGCAGCGCCGCGGCCTCGACCCGATGCAGCGCGGCCTCGACGTTGGCGACCGCCGCCGCCTGCCGCGCCGGATCCGCCGGCAGCCCGGCGTGGCGGCGGACGTCCTCGACGAAGCCCGCGGGATCCTCGAGATGGCGGGTGTAGGCGATCGGCGTCGTCCGCTCCGCCAGCGCCGGCACCTCCCGGGTCAGGATGCTCGCCAGCGCCGCATGGTCGCGGGCATGGCCGTAGAGGAAGGCGGTCACCGCCTCGAACAGCGCGCGCGGTTCCGCCATCCGAGGCGTGAAGGCGCGCTGCGACACCGCGCTCTCCAGCGGATGGCGGAACGGCACCAGGATCCGCGCCCCGCCGGCCTCCCACGCGCGCCACTGCCCGATCCGGCCCGGCGCCGTCATGTTGGCGAGGCCGATCTTGACCGCCCGCCCGTCGACCGGCCCGACCCGGGCGACCTCGCCCACGGTCAGCCCACGCGCAAGCACCTCGGGATCCTCGTAATAGCCCCTGGGATTGGCGTCTTCGCCGAGGTCGTCGCGGCGGACCCGTCCGATCCACGGCATCCCCAGCAGCGCCAGCGTCTGCATCAGCAGGGAAGAACCGGTGCGCGGGTGCGCCAGCACGATGCAGGGCCGGTCGACGGCGGCCGGTTCGGACGACCGGTCGGTGCGGGGATCGGACGGGGACGACATGGCCGAACGTCTACAGGACGCGGCGCCGGCGCGAAACGCCCGATGCGCGGAACCGTCGCCGGATCCGCCGGCCCGTCGCTCGGGCCCCGACCAGGGAATCGAGCGTCGCCCCCCGCGAAATCGCCTGTGCGGGGACCGCGGCCCGAGCGAGATCGCCGTTGATTTCACGACGCGCCGTGGACTAGATGATTTCTCGACTCGTGTACCGAACAGTCCCCGGGGGGAGCAACGTTCATGCCGTCGGAAGACGTGAAGACGACATTTGCCGCCGACCGCGGCACCGAGCGGACCGCGCCGCGTCCGCGTTGGCGCAAGCCCAACGTCGTCGCCTACGAGTTGGAGGCCGTCACCGAGACCCGCACCTGCGGCGGCGGGTCCGATTCGTTCCCCGGCTGGTGCGCCACCGCGTCCTGAGCGCGGACCCGTTCACCGCTCCCGTGCCCGGTTGCCGGATCGTCACGGCCACATCGGATCAACGGTCGTGAACCCATCCCACCGCCGCCCGCCGCTCGGCGGCGCCGAGGCCGGCTTCGTCGGCCTCCTGTCGCGCGAACCGTCCGAAGCGCTCCTGCGCCGTCTCGGCGCGCATCCCGGCCGGTCGTTCGGCTGCGGGCCCGTCCGCCTCGTCGGCCCGGCCGGCACGACCCGTGGCGACGGCCGCACCCACGTCTTCGCCTTCGCCGGCCGGCTGGTCGACGCCGACGAGGCCGCAGACCGCGACGGTGACCCGGGGCGCGACGGCGCCTTCGCCGCCCTCGACCGATTCCGCCGCCACGGCCCCGACGGCATCGCCGGCTGGCGCGGCCATTTCGCCTTGGCGCATTTCGATGCCGGCGCCGCCCGGCTGTGGCTCGCCGCCGACCACCTCGGCCGGCGCACGGTCTACCACGCCCGCGTCGAGGGCGGCGTCGCCTTCTCGTCCAGCCTGCGTGCCCTCCTCGCGCTGCCGGGCGTGCCGCACGACCCCGACGAACACTATCTCGCCGCGACCTTCTCCGACGTGCCGCCGGAGCCCGACGCCACGCCCTACGCGGCGGTGCGCCGGGTGCCCGCCGCCACCGCCGCCGCCTTCGACGTCGACGGCGGCCTTCGGCTCCATCGTTACTGGCACCCGGATCTCGCGCGGCGCCTGCCCCGGCGGCGCGACGACGACCACGTCGAGGAGGCCCGCGCCCTGCTCGACCGTGCGGTGGCGCGCGGCCTGCGCGGGGCCGGCACCGTCGTCTGCCAGCTCTCCGGCGGCTTCGATTCGGGCGCCGTCGCCGCCACGGCGGCGCGGCTTCGCGGCGACGCGCCCCTCCCCGTCCTGACCGTGGCGCCGCCGGACGGCGTCGCCCGTTTCGAGCACCCGGGCGCGATCGGCGACGAGCGCCCGCTCGCCGCGGCCGTCGCCGCGATGCATCCCAACATGATCTGGGAGGCGGTGTCGTCGGCCGGGCTCCACGCCTACGACGACAACCCCGTCCGGCTGTTCCTCTCGATGGCGGCGCCCACGCGGGGCAGCCTCAACGTCGGCTGGTACGCTCCGCTGTTCGAGCGCGCCCGTGCGCTCGGCGCCAGCACGATTCTCACCGGCGGCCTCGGCAACATGACGCTGAGTTGGGACGGCCTCTGCGGGCTCGCCTCGATGGCGCGGCGCGGCGACTGGGTCCGGTTGTGGCGCGAGGCGCGGGCGATCGGCCGGATGCAGGGCCGCTCGCCCGTCGCGGTGCTGCGCCGCCACGCGATCGTGCCGCTGCTGCCGCCTCGGCTGCAGGCCCGCTGGTCCGCCTTCCGCGGCGGCCTGCCGCCCGAGGGCGAGACCTCCAGCCCGATCCATCCGGATTTCGCCCGTGCCCACGGCATCCCCGAGCGCCGCCTCGCCTTCGGCCTCGACTACGACGGCGACACCGACGCCACCCGCCGGCGCTGGCTGAGCTACGTCCAGTCGAACCCGCCGACGGCGGACATGACCGAGGCGCTGTTCGGCGTCGCCTCCTACGCGCCGCTGTCGGACGTCGACCTCCTGGAGTTCTGCTTCGCGCTGCCCGACGAGCAGTATCTCCGCGACGGCCGCACCCGCTGGCTCGCCCGCCGGGTCCTCGCCGACCGGCTGCCGCCGGCGGTGCTCGACGAGACCCGGCGCGGCTTCCAGTGCGCCGAATTCCTGCACCGGCTCTCGCTGCAGCGCGAGCGCATCGTCGAGGGCGTCGCGGCGCTCGAACGCTCCCCGCTCGCCGGCCGCGTCCTCGACGTCGAGCGGATGCGCCGCATCGTCGACGCCGAGTGGCCGACCGACGCCGCCGGCACCGGCTTCGGCGACTACGGCGGCGTCCTCCACCGCGGCCTCCACTACGGCCTGTTCCTGCGCTGGATCGAGGGCGGCAACGGCTGACGGACCGCCCCGCTCGCCGGGTTTGCCCTTCCCGCCCCGAACCGCTACATCGGGGCTGACCGCCCTCCGCAACCGGAACCGCCCTTGCGCCTCGTCCTCTTCGACTGCGACGGCACCCTGGTCGACAGCCAGGTGATGATCGTCTCCTCCATGACCCGCGCCTTCGAGAGCGCCGGCCTCGCCGCGCCGCCGCGCGAGGAGATCCTGTCGATCGTCGGCCTGTCCCTGCCGATCGCGATCGCCCGCCTCGCCGGACATCGCCCCGGCGCCTCGGTCGAGACGCTGGTCGAGGCCTACAAGGCCTCGTTCGCCGACCTGCGCAACTCGACGCTCCACCGCGAGCCGCTCTATCCCGGCGCCCGCGAGACCGTCGAGGCGCTCGCCGGCCGGCCGGACACGCTGCTCGGCATCGTCACCGGCAAGTCGCGTCGCGGCGTCGACGCCATCCTCGCCCACACCGGGCTCGGCGATGCCTTCGCCGTCGTCCGCACCGCCGACGACGCGCCCTCGAAGCCGCATCCGGGCATGGTGCTCGACGCCATCGCCGCGGTCGGCGCCGACGCCCGGCGCACCGTCGTGATCGGTGACACCACCTACGACGTCGAGATGGCGCTCGCCGCCGGCACCCGCGCGGTCGGCGTCACCTGGGGCTATCACCACCGCGCCGACCTCGCCGCCGCCGGCGCCGACCGCATCGTCGAGCGCTTCGACGAGGTCGCCATCGCCGTCGACGACCTGATCGGCCCGGGAGAGACCTGATGCGCGACATCCTGACCGACGCCGCCGCCGAGGGCGCGCGCGTCGAGGACCCCGCCGAGACCGCGCGCCGCCACGCCCGCCAGAGCCTGCCGAAGCGCTTCTACGCCGAGGCCGGCGTCGCCGAGGCCGAGGGCGGCTTCGCCGTCGTGCTCGACGGCAAGCCGGTCCGCACCCCCGCCCGCAACGCCCTGGTGGTGCCGCGCCGCGGCGTCGCCGAGGCGCTCGCGGCCGAATGGGGCGCCCAGGGCGAGTTCGTCGATCCCGCCACCATGCCGGCGACCCGGCTCGCCAACTCGGCGATCGACGGCGTCGCGGTCGAGACCGCCGCCGTCGCCGACGAGACCGCCCACTATGCCGGTTCCGACCTGCTGCTCTACCGCGCCGAGGCCCCCGAGCGCCTCGCCGCGCGCCAAGCCGCGGCCTGGGATCCGGTCGTCGCCTGGGCGGAGGAGCGCTTCGGCGTCCGCTTCCGCCTCGTCGCCGGCGTGATGCCGGTCGAGCAGGACGGCGCCGTCGTCCGCGCCGTCCGCGACGCCATGCCCGAGGATCCCTTCGTCCTCGCGGGCCTCAACACCGCGACCTCCCTGACCGGCTCGGTCCTCCTCGCCTTCGCCGTCCTCGACGGCCGCCTCGGCGCCGACGACGCCTGGGCCGCCGCCCACGTCGACGAGGACTGGAACGCCGAGCTCTGGGGCGAGGACGAGGAAGCCGCCCGCCGCCGCGCCTACCGCCGCGCCGAGATGGACGCCGCCGTCCTGCTGATGCGCGGCTGAGGGCGGCCGCCGGAAGAACGGAAGCGGTGCGGCTCCCGAACGGCGTCCCTGCCCCCGCCTGCGCGGGCCGCCTTTCCACCCTCCCCCTCGTGGGGAGGGTCTGCGCGGAGCGACGGGGTGGGGTGGTGCGGCGTATCGGGGGACATGCTCTGTCCGACAAGGCATGGAGCCTCACCGCCGGACGTCCGCGTCACCCGCCGGCCGACGGCCGTCGACCCTCCCGACGGAGTTGGTGACGTCGAACATCGCCAGCCTGCCATGACCGCCTCGATCAGGCGATTGGCAGAGACTTGCGCACGTTACCGCCCCGCCGCCGTGGGCCGCATCCCGACCTCCATGGCACGGGCCGAGTGCCCTGCCTTCCCCCCATCCATCGCCGCCGTCGATGGATCCGAGCAGTCCTATGCGTTGGATCGCGCTCCGCGGCGCCGGTAGGATTCGCCTCCCCCGGCCCCGGAGCCACGATGCCGTCCTTTTCGCTGCCGCCGTCCCATCTCGCGCTCGCCCTCGCGGTCGTCGCGGTGTGGGGATCGAACTTCGTCGTGATCCGGCTCGGGCTCGACGTGCTGCCGCCGCTGCTGTTCGCGGCGCTGCGCTTCACCTTCGCCGCCCTGCCCGCGGTGTTCTTCCTCCGGCGGCCGGCCGTGCCGTGGCGCCATCTCGCCGCCTACGGCGTGCTGATCGGCGCCGGACAGTTCGGGCTGCTGTTCATCGCCATGGACGGCTCGATCTCGCCGGGGCTCGCCTCGCTGGTGGTCCAGATCCAGGTGTTCTTCACGATCTTCCTGTCGATGGGCCTCTCCGGCGAGCGGGTCCGGCCGCGGCAGTGGGCGGCGCTCGGCCTCGCCACTGCCGGGATCGCGGTGATCGCCCTCCACGTCGACCACGCGACGACGCCGCTCGGCCTCGCCCTGGTGATCGCGGCCGCGGCGTCCTGGGCCGGCGGCAACATGGTGGCGCGGGCGGGCGGACCGGTGAACATGGTGGCCTACGTCGCCTGGGCGAGCCTGTTCTCCGCGCCGCCGCTGTTCGCCGCCGCGCTCGTCTTCGAGGGTCCGGGCGAACTCGGCCGCGGCCTCGCCGCGGCCGGCGCCGGCACCTGGGCCGCCGTGCTCTGGCAGTCGGTCGGCAACAGCCTGTTCGGTTACGCCGCCTGGGCCTGGCTGCTCGCCCGCCATCCGGCCGCCGAGGTGACGCCGACGGCGCTGATGGTGCCGGTGTTCGGCCTCGGCACCGCCGCCCTCGTGCTCGGCGAGCCGTTGCCGGCCTGGAAGCTCGAGGCGGCGGCGCTGGTGATCGCGGGCCTCGCCGTCGGCCTGTCGCGGCCTCGGGCGCGCGGCTGAGGGCCACCCCGTACGGCAGACGGCCCCGTCCTCGGGGAGGACAGGGCCGCGGGTGGTTTCGGAGCCGGTGGGGCGGCGGAGGCGCCGCCCTCTGTCCGGTGGGGCGGCGGAGGCGCCGCCCTCTGTCCGGTGGGGCGGCGGAGGCGCCGCCCCGGGAGTGGATCCCGATCAGAAGGTGTTGCAGCTGGCGGCGCCGTGCTGGGCCTTGGCGGAGTTGCAGACCACGTTGAACAGGCCGGTGATGTTGTTGCTGTTGTTGTAGCCGGTCGTGCTCGAGGCGCCCTGGATCTTGTAGACGTCGCTGATGTAGCCCCAGGAGGTCACGCCGAAGACGTAGTTGCGGGCGGTCCACAGACCCTTGTTGGTGGTGCTGTCGGAGAGGTAGCCGAGGTTGGCGACGTGCGGGCCACCCGAAGAGCCCCCCTGCATGCCCGAGCCGTAGTAGTAGTCGGTGTTGTTGCGGTTGGTCTCGAGGTGCATGCCCATCGTCATGTAGGCGCCGCTGTAGTAGTTGCCGGGGTAGCCGAGGCCGGTCAGCTCCCAGTAGCTCTGCAGGCAGTAGGAGTAGCAGAGACCCATCCAGCCGGTGTAGGCGCCGATCTCGTTGGCGGTGCCGACGCGCTTGCCGAGCGTGACCATGGCCACGTCGTAGCCCTTCATGATGGCGCCTTCGTTGTACCAGCCGACCGTGGTGGTGAGCTTGGTGGCCCAGGCGTAGCCGTAGGGCATGGTGCCGTTCTGCTCGGCCGGGACGAAGTAGCCCGAGCGGATCCAGCCGCTCGCCCGGCCGATGCCCGGCTTGTCGCCGCCCTGGTGGACGCAGTGGCCGGCGGTGATGATGATCGACTTCGAGATCAGCGAGGCCGAGCAGTACTTGTTCTGGCCGGCGGCGTTGGTGAAGTGGAACACGCCGGTGGTCGAGAACGGGTAGGCGGCGGTGGCGTTCGTCGGCACCAGCATGTCGGTGTAGTGGTAGATCGTGTTCTGGTTGGTGCCGGAGCCGAACGGGTTCTGGCCGTAGTTCTCGGGGGCGGAGACGTCGGGCAGACGCTTCGGGCCGGCCTTGAGGTCGAGGGCGGCGGAGATCGTCGGGCGGGCGCCGTCGACCATCTTCGGGCTCTTCAGCACGCTGCCGACGGCGTCCGGAGCGGCGAACACGGACTTCGGCAGGCTGGTGGCGAGCTGCTCGGCCGGCTGCGACAGCGCGGCGTCGGCGGCGACCGCGGCGCGGTCGGCACCCGCCGGGGCGGGGGCGAGCGACTTGGCGGGGACGGCGAAGGCGGCGACGGAGGAGATGGCGACGACGGCGGCGGCGGAGGTCACGGTCGCGACGATACGGGAGCGGGTCATGGCGGTCTTCCCTGGGTTTCGAGCGGCTGTTCGATCTCTGGGGTGCGGTTGAGCGTTCCGCACCTGCCCTCACGTTACGGTCCGCTTTTCGCCGCCTTTTCGCCCCGTCGGAGCCGCCACCGGAAAATCTCGAAAAAAAAGATCCGCCCCCCTGGAAACGACCCCGCCCCGGACGCGCGGGGCGCCCGGGGCGGGAAGAGCAGGTTCACGATCGAAGTGGTCGAGGCGGATCACTCCGCCGCAGCGCGCTCCTCCTTCGGCGGCGTCCAGGTCAGCCGCGGCTGGCGGGCGGCGCGGGTCTCGTCGACGCGCTTCCTCGGTGCGAACACCGGGGCGGCCTTGAAGAAGGCGGCGTCTCCGGCGCGCGCCCGCTCGGCGAGGGCGCGCATGGCGTCCAC
Source organism: Oharaeibacter diazotrophicus (assembly GCF_004362745.1). NCBI lineage: Bacteria > Pseudomonadati > Pseudomonadota > Alphaproteobacteria > Hyphomicrobiales > Pleomorphomonadaceae > Oharaeibacter > Oharaeibacter diazotrophicus. The sequence continues at coordinate 355,584 of NZ_SNXY01000009.1, forward strand.
GAACTGGTCGAGGCTCGCCTTCGATTCCGACTCGGTCGGCTCGATGAGGAGCGCGCCGTGGACGACCAGCGGGAAGTACATGGTCATCGGGTGGTAGCCCTCGTCGATCATCGCCTTGGCGAAGTCGAGCGTGGTCACGCCGGTGCCCTCCAGGAAGCGGTCGTCGAACAGCGCCTCGTGCATCGCCGGCCGGTCCGGGAAGGCGACCGACATGACGTCGCCGAGCCGGGCCTTGACGTAGTTGGCGGCCAGCACGGCGTCCTCGGAGGCGCGGCGCATGCCGTCGGCGCCGTGGCTCAGCATGTAGGCGAGCGCGCGCACGAACATGCCCATCTGGCCGTGGAAGGCGGTGACGCGGCCGAAGGGCGTCGCGGTGCCGGCGGCCTGCCTGCGGGTCTCGACGAACTCGGCGGCGCCGTCCTCGCCGAAGCGCACGAAGGGCACCGGCGCGAAGGCCGCCAGCCGCTCGGACAGCACCACCGGGCCGGCACCCGGACCGCCGCCGCCGTGGGGCGTCGAGAAGGTCTTGTGCAGGTTGATGTGCATGGCGTCGACGCCGAGGTCGCCGGGGCGGACCTTGCCGACGATGGCGTTGAAGTTGGCGCCGTCGGCATAGAAGTAGGCGCCGGCCGCGTGGACCGCGTCGGCGATGGCGACGACGTCGCGCTCGAACAGGCCGCAGGTGTTCGGGTTGGTCAGCATGATCGCCGCCACCTCGGGCCCGAGGCGCTTCCTGACCTCTTCGGGATCGACGGTGCCGTCGGCGCGGGCGGGCACCGGCACCACCTTGAAGCCGAGCAGCGCGGCGGTGGCCGGATTGGTGCCGTGGGCGGATTCGGGCACCAGCACGACGTCGCGGGTCTCGCCGCGGGCGGCGATCGCCGCCTTGATCGCGGCCATGCCGCACATCTCGCCATGGGCGCCCGCCTTCGGGCTCATGGCGACCGTGGCCATGCCGGTGAGTTCGAGCAGCCAGCGGCCGAGCTCGGCGATCAGCGCCACCGCGCCCGGCACCGTGGAGAGCGGCTGCAGCGGGTGGATGTCGGCGAAGCCCGGCAGCCGCACCATCTTCTCGTTGAGGCGCGGGTTGTGCTTCATGGTGCAGGACCCGAGCGGGTAGAGCCCGAGGTCGATGGCGTAGTTCTGGCGGGAGAGGCGCACGTAGTGGCGCATCGCCTCCGGCTCGGTCAGGCCGGGCAGGCCGATCGGGGCCTTGCGGACGTGGGATCCGAGGCGCGGGACGAAGTCACCGGCGTCCTCGACGTCGACGCCGGTGGCGTCGAGCCGGCCGACCTCGAACAGCAGCGCCTCCTCGATGGCGAGGCCGCGGTTGCCGGTGGTGGTGGTCTTCTCGGCGTTCGAGACGGCGAGCACGGGCGCGGACGGGCGGCCCTGACTGTTCATGGTCATGCGGATGCTCCGCGGGAGATCGGAATTGAAGGATGCAGGTGACGACCTGACCCTCCCCTCGTGGGAGGGTCGGCGCGAAGCGCCGGGGAGGGTCGCCGGGCACGGGCGACGAACGTCGGCGTCACCCCACCCCGGAACGCTACGCGTTCCGCCCCTCCCCGCGAGGGGGAGGGTAGAAGTGGCGCCGCGTCCCTCATCCCAGCACCTCCGCGAGTGCGACGGCGAAGGCCTCGCGATCCTCGTCGGTGTTCACCTCGGTCGAGGCGACCACCAGGAGGTCGTCGAGATGCGGGTGCTTGGGCTCGAGGCGACGGGCCGGCACGCCGGCGAGGACGCCCTTGGCGGCGAGGGCCTCGACCACGTCGGCGGCGTTCTTCGGCAGCCGCAGGGTGAACTCGTTGAAGAAGGTGTCGTTCAGCACCGCGACGCCCGGCACGGCCGCCAGCCGGTCGGCGAGCTTCACCGCGTTGGCATGGTTGACTCGGGCGAGGCGCGTCAGGCCGGTCTGACCCAGCAGCGACAGGTGGATCGAAAAGGCGAGCGAGCAGAGGCCCGCGTTGGTGCAGATGTTCGACGTCGCCTTGTCGCGGCGGATGTGCTGCTCGCGGGTCGAGAGCGTCAGCACGAAGGCGCGCTTGCCGTCGGCGTCGACGGTCTCGCCGCAGAGCCTGCCCGGCATCTGGCGGACGTATTTGTCGCGGGTGGCGAACAGGCCGACGTAGGGGCCGCCGAAGGTCAGCGGATTGCCGAGCGACTGGCCCTCGCCGACCACGATATCGGCCCCTTGCGCGCCCGGCGGCTCGATCAGGCCGAGCGAGACCACCTCGGTGAACACCGCCACCAGCAGCGCTCCGACCGCGTGGGCCTTCTCGGCGATCGGCTTCAGGTCGATCAGGTGGCCGTAGAAGGACGGCGACTGCACGACGACGCAGGAGGTCTCGCCGTCGATGCGGGCGAGGATGTCCTCGGTGCCGGTCGGATCGGGGTCGAGCGTGTCGACGGCGAAGCCGGCGAGCTCGGTGGTGGTGCGGGTGACGCCGCGGTAGTGCGGGTGCAGGCCGCCGGAGACCACGGCCTTGGAGCGCCGGGTGATCCGGTGCGCCATCAGCACCGCCTCGGCGGTGGCGGTCGAGCCGTCGTACATGGAGGCGTTGGCGACGTCCATGCCGGTGAGGCGGGCGACCTGGGTCTGGAACTCGAACAGATATTGCAGCGTGCCCTGGGCGATCTCGGCCTGGTAGGGCGTGTAGGAGGTCAGGAACTCCGAGCGCTGGATCAGGTGGTCGACCGTCGCCGGCACGTGGTGCCGGTAGGCGCCGGCGCCGACGAAGAAGGGCACCGCGCCGGCGGCGACGTTCTTCGCGGCCATCGCCGCGAGGTGGCGCTCGACGGCGATCTCGGACTTGGCGGTCGGCAGCGCGACGAGGCGGTCGAGCAGCTTGTCGGCGGGCACGTCGGCGAACAGGGCGTCGACGTGCGAGACGCCGATCGTCCGGAGCATCGCCTGCCGGTCGTGGTCGGCGAGAGGGAGGTAGCGCATGGCGGCGAGCCTCAGAGCGTGTCGACGAAGGCGCGGTAGGCGGCCTCGTCCATCAGCGCGTCGAGTTCGCCGGCGTCGGCGAGCTTCAGCTTGAAGAACCAGCCGGCGTCCTCGGGCGACTCGTTGACGGTCGCGGGAGCGTCGGCGAGGGCGCCGTTGGCCTCGACCACGGTGCCCGAGGCCGGGGCGTAGACCTCGCTCGCGGCCTTGACGCTCTCGACCACCGCCGCTTCGCCGCCCTTGGCGAGCGTGCGGCCGACCTCGGGAACCTCGACGTAGACCACGTCGCCGAGCTGGGCCTGGGCGTAGTCGGTGATGCCGACGGTGGCGACGTCGCCGTCGACGGACAGCCACTCGTGGTCCTCGGTGAAGTACTTCGCCATGGGGGTGCTCACCTTCCGATTCAGGGTGAATTCGTTAACCTTGCCGGTGCATCCTGGAGTCGTGCGATCGAAGCGGCACGTTTCCACCGCCTCGAAACCGATTCCGATTCCCGTTCCAAACCTCTGGTCCCGCACGACGATTGCGCGGGAATTAAAGTGCTTTCTCAGCGACCGCGATAGAAGCGCGCCGGCACGAAGGGCAGCGCGACGACCTCGGCCGGCAGCGGCTTGCCGCGCACGACGAGGGTGACGCGAGTGCCCGGCGCGGCGTGGCCGGCCGCGACGTAGCCCATCGCGACAGGGCCGCCGACCGTCGGGCCGAAGCCGCCGGATGTCACGACGCCGATCGGCGTGCCGTCGGCGGCCTGGATCTCGGTGCCCTCGCGCGCCGGGGCGCGGCCCTCGGGACGGATGCCGACGCGAAGACGCGGCGCACCGTCGCGGATCTGCTGCTGCACGATGTCGGCGCCCGGGAAGCCGCCCTCCTCGCGCCGCCGCTTCTGGATCGACCAGACGAGGCCGGCCTCGACCGGCGTCGTGCCGGTGTCGAGGTCGTGACCGTAGAGGCAGAGACCGCCCTCGAGCCGCAGCGAATCGCGGGCGCCGAGGCCGACCGGCGCGACGTCGGAGTCGGCGACGAGCGCGCGCCAGAGCGCGACGACGTCGTTCTCGGCCACCGAGATCTCGAAGCCGTCCTCGCCGGTGTAGCCGGAGCGCGAGACGTGGACGTCGATGCCGGCGAGCCGGGTCGGGCCGGCGCTCATGAAAGGCCAGTCGGCGACCGCCGCGCCGAGACGGACCATGACGTCGACCGCCTTCGGGCCCTGCAGCGCCAAGAGCGCGCGGTCGTCGGCCGTGACGAGCGTGACGCCCGCCGGCAGCCGGGCGGCGAGGTGGGCGTAGTCGTCGGCCTTGCGGGCGGCGTTGACGACCAGCATCAGCACGCCGTCCTCGGCCGGATCGGCCGGGCGGTGCACCATCAGGTCGTCGAGGATGCCGGCGTTCCCGTCGAGGAACTGGGTGTAGCGCTGGCGTCCGGGGGAAAGGTTCAGGATGTCGGCCGGTACCAGCGCCTCGAGCGCAAGGGCCGTGGTCGCGTGGTCGGGGCCGACGAGGCGGGCCTGGCCCATGTGCGAGACGTCGAACAGTCCGGCGGCGGCGCGGGTGTGCTGGTGCTCGGCGATGATGCCGGCATATTGCACCGGCATCAGGTACCCGGCGAAGGGCACCATCTTGGCGCCGAGGGCGACGTGTTCGTCGTAGAGGGGGGTCTTCAGCGGCGCCGCCTCGATGACGACGGGGTCGGCGGTCTCGGCCGCACGGCTCATGGACAGGCTCCTCGGCGGGCGTGGCCGCGGATTCCGGGACCGGAGATCCGCGCGCCCCCTCTGTCAGGAAACCTGAGAGATTTCCCCGCCGCGATCCGGGACGGACCGCATCCGGGTTACTCCTTCGGTGAGCGGGGCGATCCCGTCGGATCGGCCGCTGCTTTCCAGAGCGTCGCTCGCCGCGAGCGGTCCTTTGGCCTGAGAGTTTCCGGGGCGGTTGCTCCTTCGGCGCCGGCCCCTCGACGAGGCCGGTCTCTCCCGCGCGGCGTCCATGTCGCACCCTTTCCACCGTGTACGACCGATCACGAGATCGGCCGCGCCGATGATTCCGGGCGCACCATGTCCCCGGGGCGCGACCGCCCCGGATGGCCGCACCATGCGGCTTCGTGCCGCCGCGGTCAAGCCCGACGACGGCGCAATCCGCGTCGGAGCGGCGCGATCACGGGACAATCGGAAGCGATCGCGGCCGACGGGCGCGGGATCGTCCACGCGAGAGCGACGGGACGGCGCGATTTCCCGCCCGTAAGGGGGGATCGTGCCCGCCACGGACCGGAGCCCGCCTTGATCCGTTCGCCTCTCTTCGCCGCGTTCGCCGCAGTCCTCGCTCCTGCCCTCGGCCCCGTCGCCGCGGCGGCCGCCGAGCCCTGCGCGATCCACGCCCACCTCGCCGACGCGGACGGCGTGCCGCTGCGCGCCGCACCCGCCGCCGACGCCGCCGTCCTGTTCGCGATTCCCGGCGCCGACGCCGACGGGATCACGCCGGAGTTCCGCGTGCTCGCCGTCGCGGACGGCTTCGCCGAGATCGAGCGCATCGGCTATTCCGATTATGCCGCGAGCGGCGACCGCGACCTGTTCGCCGGCCGGGGATTCGTGCCGGTCTCGGCGCTCGGCTTCGCCTTCGGCGGGCTCGATCCCGTGCTCCACACGGCACCCGCCGAGGACGCGCCGGCGACCTTCGACATGATCGGAGAGGTGGACGGACCCGATTCGGTCGTGGTCACGGCGCTCCGGGCCTGCGTCGGCGGGTGGGTCGACGTCGACGTGACCATGCCGGACGGCCGCAGCGGCCGCGGCTGGGGCCGCGGCGTCTGCGCCAACCAGGTCTCGACCTGCGGCTGAGTCCCGCTCAGTTCTTCGCCGGGCCCTCGTCGAAGCCGACGTAAACGACGTAGTTCGCCTCCGCGGCGGTCGGCGGGATCGTGATACCGTCGACGACCTCGGTCCAGGTGACGCCGGAGCCGCCGGGGGCGATCGTGGCGGTCACCTTGCGCAGCTGCGAATAGAGCACTTCGTCGCCGTTCTTCACCAGCACCACGCGCAGCGGCAGCGTCGCGGCGCCGGTGGCGCCGTTCGGGCCGTTGAGCAGGCGGCCGGCGATGCCGACCTTGACCGTCGTGACGCCGGTGGCGCGGTCGGTATGGCACTCGCGGGCGAACTTGGTGATCGAGGCCTGGAAGCGCACGCCGGTCAGGTCGTTCTCCTTGCCGCGCTCGAAGACGCGGAAGAGCTGGGTGCCGTCGCGGACCTGGACGGGCGGGCACACGGTGACCGCCGCGTATTTCTCTAGCGCCGCCTGCTCGGCCGCAGGGTCGCGCGCGGCGCCGATCAGCGATGCCGGATCGACGTCCGGCGTGCCCGACGAGCAGCCGGCCAGTCCGACCGCGACCACGACCAACGCCATGCCCCAAGCCCGAAAACCGTTCGCGATCATCAGCCGGTCACCTCCGTCGGCGCCTCAATAGCACGCGTGCGCATGGTTGACGACTCTCCGAACGCGGTGCGCTCGCTTGACAGGGCCGGGTCCGCCCCCTCATCTCCGGGCGGAAACACGAGCGAGATCGCGCGCCTTGTCCCGACCGGCCCTCACCGTCCTGCTCTGCGCGCCGCGCGGCTTCTGCGCCGGCGTCGACCGCGCCATCCAGATCGTCGACCTCGCGCTCGCGCGCTACGGCGCGCCGGTCTACGTGCGCCACGAGATCGTGCACAACAAATACGTGGTCGAGGAACTGCGCCGGAAGGGCGCGGTCTTCGTCGAGGAGCTCGACGAGATCCCCGAGACCGACCAGCCGGTGATCTTCTCCGCCCACGGCGTCGCCAAGGCGGTGCCGGCGGCGGCGAAGGCGCGCGACCTGTTCCACCTCGACGCCACCTGTCCGCTGGTCACCAAGGTGCACCGCGAGGCCGAGATCCACCACCGCAAGGGCCGCCACGTCGTGCTGATCGGCCACGCCGGCCATCCCGAGGTGATCGGCACCATGGGCCAGCTGCCGGCGGGCGGCGTCAGCCTGATCGAGACGGTCGCCGACGTCGCCGCCCTCGACGTGCCCGCGGGCACGCCGCTCGCCTACACCACGCAGACCACCCTCTCCGTCGACGACACCCGCCAGATCGTGGAGGCGCTGACGGCGCGCTTCCCGGACATCGCGGCGCCGCACAAGGAGGACATCTGCTACGCCACCACCAACCGCCAGGAGGCGGTCAAGGTGGTCGCGCCGCGGGTGGACGCGCTGCTGGTGGTCGGCGCGCCGAACTCGTCGAACTCGCAGCGGCTGCGCGAGGTGGCGGCGCGCGAGGGCTGCGAGCGTGCGTTCCTGATCCAGCGCGCCGCCGAGATCGACTGGGACGCGGTCGGCGAGATCCGCACCCTCGGCGTCACCGCCGGGGCCTCGGCGCCCGAGGTGCTGGTCGAGGAAGTGATCGACGCCTTCGCCGCCCGTTACGACGTCACCGTCGAGACGGTGCGCACCGCCGACGAGACCGTCGCCTTCAACCTCCCCCGCGAGCTGCGCCAGCCGGCCGCCTGACCCGACGGATCCCACCAAGCCCATGGCGGTCTACACCGAAATCACCGACGACGACCTCGCCGGCTTCCTCGCCGGCTACGACCTCGGCCGGGCGCTGTCTTGCAAGGGCATCGCCGAGGGCGTCGAGAACTCGAACTACCTGCTGCGCACCGAGCGCGGCACCTTCATCCTGACGCTCTACGAGAAGCGCACCCGCGAGGAGGACCTGCCGTTCTTCCTCGGGCTGATGCAGCACCTCGCGGCGCGCGGCATCACCTGCCCGCAGCCGGTGAAGGCGCGCGACGGCGGCGCGCTCGGTCGGATCGCCGGGCGGCCGGCGACCATCGTGACCTTCCTCGACGGCGTCTGGGTCAAGCGCCCGGGCGTCTCGCACTGCCGGCAGGTCGGCGAGGCGCTCGCCGCCCTGCACGACGCCGGCGCCGACTTCGCCATCCCGCGCGCCAACGCCCTCACCGTCGGCGACTGGCGGCCGCTGTTCGAGCTGTCGAAGCCGCGCGCAGACGAGGTGCTGCCCGGCCTCGCCGCCGAGATCGAGGCCGAGCTCGACCATCTCGAGGCGCACTGGCCGCGGGACCTGCCGCGCGGCGTGATCCACGCCGACCTCTTCTGCGACAACGTCTTCTTCCTCGGCGGCCAGCTGTCCGGGCTGATCGACTTCTATTTCGCCTGCAACGACTTCCTCGCCTACGACCTCGCAATCTGCCTGAACGCGTGGTGCTTCGAGCCCGACCACGCCTTCAACGCCACCAAGGGCCGGGCGATGCTGTCGGGGTATCTGGCGAAGCGGCCGCTGTCGGAGGCCGAGACGGCGGCGCTGCCGCTGCTGGCGCGCGGCTCGGCGATGCGCTTCCTGCTCACCCGCCTCTACGACTGGCTGACGACGCCGGAGGGGGCGCTGGTGAAAAAGAAGGACCCGCTCGAATACCTGCGCAAGCTGCGCTTCCACCGCGGCGTCGCGTCGATCGCCGCCTACGGGCTACCGCCGGAGGACTACGCCATATGAGCGCGACCGAGCCGGCCGAGGCTGCCGAACGGCGGGTGACCATCCACACCGACGGCGCGTGCTCGGGCAATCCCGGCCCGGGCGGCTGGGGCGCGATCCTCGCCTACGGCGGCACCGAGAAGGAGCTCTGCGGCGGCGAGGCGCAGACCACCAACAACCGCATGGAGCTGACCGCGGCCTGCGCGGCGCTGGAGGCGCTGAAGCGGCGCTGCGTCGTCGACCTGTGGACCGACAGCCAATACGTCAAGGGCGGCATCACCGGCTGGATCCACAGCTGGAAGCGCAACGGCTGGAAGACCGCCGACAAGAAGCCGGTCAAGAACGCCGACCTCTGGGAACGCCTCGAGGCCGCCCGCCAGCGCCACGACGTCACCTGGCACTGGGTCAAGGGCCACGCCGGCCACGACATGAACGAACGCGCCGACGCCCTCGCCCGCCAGGGCATGGCCCCCTTCCTGCCGCAACGACGGAGCGCCGGATGACCCTGACCGCCACACGGCCGATCCACCCCGGGGACGCGGCCGTGCGGTCGGTCCTGGTCGTCGCCAATCCGGTCGCGGGCGGCTTCCGCTACCGCGCGCTGGAGCGCTTCGCCGGCCGGCTCGACGACCTCGGCATCCGCTGCGAAGTGGTGCTGACCCGCTACGCCGGCCACCTCACCGAGATCGCCCGCGGCCTCGACGGCCGCCACGACGCGCTGGTGGTCGGCGGCGGCGACGGCTCGATCAACGAGGCGGTCCAGGGGCTGGTGACGCTCGGCGCCGCGGCGCCAACGCTCGGCGTGCTGCCGTTCGGCACCGCCAACGTGCTCGCCCACGAACTCGCCCTGCCGTTCTCGCCGGTGGCGATGGCCGACCTCGTGTCCGACGGCGCGACAGGGCCGCTGCACCTCGGCCGCGTCGGCGGCCGGCCCTTCGTGCTGATGGTCTCGGCCGGCTTCGACGGCGACGTCGTCCACGCCGTCGACGCCGCCACCAAGCGGCGCTGGGGCAAGCTCGCCTATGCCGGCGCGGCGCTGCGGCTCGCGCTGGCGCGCCGGGGCCGCGACGTGGTGGTCGAGGCCGACGGCCGGCGCATCACCTGCCGGCTCGCGGTGGTGACGACGGCGCGCTTCTACGGCGGGCCGCTGACGATCACCCGCGCCACCCACGCCACCCGGCCGGGACTGAGGCTGGTCACCCTCGCCGACGACGCGCCCGGCACGCTCGCCAAGGCGGCCGTCGCGCTCGGCCTCGGCCGGCTCGACCGCCTCGCGGGCGTGAGCGACGTTCCGGTCGAGAAGGTCCGCTTCCTCGGCGAGGGCATCCGCATGCAGGTCGACGGCGACCGCATGGACACCGACCACGGCCTCGTCGAGGCCGACCCGGTGCCGCTCCGCGTGTTCCGCCGCGAGGTCGACTGACGAAGCGGCGGGGGCGAGGACCCGGCGTGCCGGGGCCTCGCGTGCGGGATCAGAGCTTCTCGATCACCGCGGCGGCGCCGGAGACGGTGGCCTGACCCGGGTTCTCCTCGATGTCGAGCGACTTCACGACGCCGTCCTCGACGATCATGGCGTAGCGCTTGGAGCGGACGCCGAGGCCGCCGCCGGAGAGGTCGAGGTCGAGACCGGCGGCCGTGGTGAACTTGGCGGCGCCGTCGGCGAGGAACAGGATCTTGTCGCCGGCCTTGGTGGCCGCGGCCCAGGCGCCCATGACGTAGTGGTCGTTGACCGAGACCACGGCGATGGTGTCGACGCCCTTGGCCTTGATCGCCTCGGCGTTCTCCAGGTAGCCCGGCAGGTGGTTCATCGAGCAGGTCGGCGTGAAGGCGCCCGGCACGGCGAACAGCACGACCTTCTTGCCGGCGAAGACGTCGTCGGTGGTCATCTCGGAGGTGCCGGCGTCGGTCTTGACCTTGAACGTGGCGGCGGGCAGGCGGTCACCGATGGCGATCATGAGGGACATCCCTGGTGGTATCTGGGGGGCGCGGGCGGACCGGGCGAGGTTCGCGCGCTCGAGGTGCAGGGCGTAGATAGGCGAAATCCCCTATGCCGTCGAGGCGGCGGCGGGCGAAACCGCACCCGCGGCCGCGTTCACGGCAGGCTGCGCAGCGCTTCCACAGAGCGGGCGCCGTCGGCGATCGTGAAGCGCAGCACCGCGCCGGACAGCGCCGCCTTCTTCGGGCGGCCGTCGAGTGCGACGGCGAACACCGCCCGGCCGTCGCCGGCCGAGACGCGCTCCGGCGGCGACAGGTACCAGCCGTCCGGTCCCTCGACAAAGAGATCGACGCGCTCGGCGTCGGCGGCGGCGAGCGTCACCGTCGCGCGGGCGTCCCTGCCCTCCCCCGCGACCTCGAGCGCGACCAGCCGCGGCGCGTCCGGCGCGGCTTCCGCCTCGGGCACCGGCACGCTCGCCCGCGCCGCCGCGATCGTCGCCGCGGCCGCCTCGTCGCGGGGTGCGGCGGGGTCGAGATCGGCGGAGAACTCGGCGGTCGCCGGCACGCAGATGTCCTTGCAGTAGCCGTAGTTGAGGCGGACCGCGAGCCGGACCGGCGCCGCCGGATCCGCCGGCACCACCCTGACCGGCAGCGTCACGTCGCCGTCGTAGACCACCGAGGTGCCGAAGCCGTCGAAGTAGCGCCCGGGCGCCGGCCACGCCACCTCGAAGGCGGCGACGTTCTCGCTCGCCGACCAGTCGAACACCGGCGGAACGCCGCTGTCGCCGGGGCTGCGCCAATAGGTGTGCCAGCCTTCCGGCAGCGCGATGCCGACGCCGACGTCGTAGCCGCCGCGCCCGTCCGGACCGGCGACGGCGAGCGCCGTCCCGGGTTCGGGGATCGACGGCCCGGCCCGAGAGACGGTGACCGGAGAGAAGAGGACGAGGGCCGAGAGCGCGAGGCGGACGAAGGAACTGTTCATGACCCCATCCCTTGCCGCCGAACGGGCGGAATGGCGAGCGCCGTCGCCTTGAAAGCGTCGCTGCGACCGTCATATCTTCGTGAGGACGCAACGCGGGGGCGCGCAGTCGCGCCGGCCCGCCCCGGAGTGCAGGGCCCTTGTTCAGCGCGCGGAACGGCTATCTGGACGGCCAACTCCTCATCGCCATGCCAGGGATCGAGGAGAGCGGGTTCGCACGCTCGGTGGTCTATCTCTGCGCCCACTCCGAGGACGGGGCGATGGGGCTGATCATCAACAAGCCGATGGCGCATCTGTCCTTCCGCGACCTCCTGGTGCAGCTCGACATCATCCCCGACGACGAGGCGATCCGCCTGCCGGCGCCCGCCGGCACGATGCGCGTCCACCGCGGCGGCCCGGTCGAGACCGGGCGGGGCTTCGTGCTGCACTCCTCCGACTATCATCTGGAGAACTCGACGCTGCCGATCAACGACGAGATCTCGCTGACGGCGACGCTCGAGATCCTGAAGGCGATCGCCGACGGACGCGGGCCCGACCACGCCATCCTCGCCCTCGGCTACGCCGGCTGGGCGCCGGGCCAGCTCGAGAGCGAGATCCAGGCCAACGGCTGGCTCAACTGCGACGCCGACCCCGCCCTCCTGTTCGAGACCGACCTCGACGAACGCTACGGCCGCGCCCTCGCCAAGCTCGGCATCGACCCGGCCCTCCTCTCCACCGAGAGCGGCCACGCCTGAGGCGTCATTGTTTCGCGACATGAACCGTGGAATGCTGGGTCCATGATGTCCCGGCGGGGATCGCGGTGCGTGAACCGGTTCCCGCACGGACGCCTCGATCCGAACGAGGTGGGGCCATGGTCGTTCGCTTCCTGGTTTTATTCGCCGCACTACTGGCTTTCGCGATTCCGGCGGCCGCGATCGGAAACGACCGCCTCTTCAAGGTCACGGGATACCAGGAAGTCCCCAGCGGCGAGATGGCTCCCCGCGCCTTGAAATTGCAGAACGGCAAGGTGCTGGTGCTGTGGATCGAACTCGATCCCGCACTGAGCAAAGATCTCGACCCGGTCTACAGGGTCGTCGGCCGGATCTACGACCCGTCGCGCACCAGCTTCTCGGTGAAGCGGACCTACGTCGGTCAGAGGGTCAGAAAGGGCGAAGTGGTGTCACCGGCATGGGACGACAATACGTCCGCGGCGGCGGTACTCGCCGACGGCCGGGTCGTCGTCTGTTGGCTGCAGGCGGCGGAGTTAACCATTTCCGGCGGCGGATACTGCACGATCGTGACCGCCGGTGGCAGTTTCGTCCGCGAAGCCAGTTTCCGCGATCTCGGCATCGCTGGTGCCGGGCGCATCTTCGCGGTGACCAGAGGAACCCTCAATCTCTTCGTGCTGCCGGGCAGCAGCGACATCGTCCTGGTGCACCAGGGCGGGTGCCCGGCCGCGAAGAAGGCCACCGCCGTATGCATCAGCCGTTTCGACGCCGCGATGGCCTCGAAGCGCTACACGCAGCCGATCGTCGATCGCGACGTCATTCGGTCGAGCCGCCCGTATTCGGCCGCCGCCCTACCGGACGGCAGGATAGCGCTGGCCTACAATTGGATGCCCGCGACGGACGTGTTCCAGCGTGCGGTGCGCGTCTTCGATCCGACCGCGAGGACGGTTTCCTGGGAGCGGGCGGTCGGGCGCCGGGAGAATTACGCCACGCCCTTCGAGATCGCGGCGACGACGAAGGACATCGTCGTCGCCTATCCCGCGTCCCAAGCGCCGTTCCCGATCAAGCGCATCCTCGTCGACAAGCTCTCGTTCGCCGGCGCGTCCTCGGGTCCGTTGGTGAAGTTCGACGGCAAAGACTCGTTTCCACGAAGCCTGACGGCGCTCGCCGACGGTGCGGTGCTGCTCGCATCCTACTACAATCTCGTGACCCGCATCACCGGGACCACGATCGGCAACACGGTGAACTACGCCGGGGAGGTTCGGAACCTTCTCCGCCCGCCCTCGGTGGTCCAGATCGACGACCGTTTGGCCATCGCCGTGTTCGACATGTCCGACGGCACCGGGAACTACGCCGTGTGGGCGCGGCTCCTGCGTCTCGATCTCTGACGCGCCGTACCGTCACGCCCTTCGACGTCCTTGCCCGCGGCGCACGGCGCGGATACGGTCCCGCTTCTCGTTGGAGGCGCCGGGAACCGGCAGGGATCGGGACATCTCGAGATCGTGAGATACGTGAGCACGCGGGGCGTCGCACCGGCGCTGTCGTTTTCGGAGGTCGTCCTCGCCGGGCTCGCCCGCGACGGCGGGCTCTACGTGCCGGAGCGCTGGCCGACGCTGGATGCGGCCACCATCGCCTCCTTCGCCGGCAAGTCCTACGCCGACGTCGCGTTCCGGGTGATCGCGCCCTTCGTCGACGGCGACATCGCCGACGCCGACCTGAAGCGGATGATCGACGGCGCCTACGGCTCCGCCTTCCGCCACCCGGCGGTGACGCCACTGGTGCAGATCGCGCCGAACCACTTCCTCTTGGAGCTGTTCCACGGGCCGACGCTCGCCTTCAAGGACGTCGCCATGCAGCTGCTCGCCCGGCTGATGGACCACGTGCTGGGCGAACGCGGCGAGCGCGCCACCATCGTCGGCGCCACCTCCGGCGACACCGGCGGCGCGGCGATCGAGGCCTTCCGCGGCCGCGACAACACCGACATCTTCATCCTGTTCCCGCACGGCCGCGTCTCGGACGTGCAGCGCCGGCAGATGACCACGGTGGCCGACGGCAACGTCCACGCCGTCGCGCTCGAGGGCACCTTCGACGACTGTCAGGCGATCGTGAAGGCGCTGTTCAACCACCACGCCTTCCGCGACCGCGTCCGGCTCTCCGGCGTCAACTCGATCAACTGGGGCCGCATCGTCGCCCAGGTGGTCTACTACTTCGTCGCCGCGGTCGCGCTCGGCGCACCGGCGCGCACGATCGACTTCGTGGTGCCCACCGGCAACTTCGGCGACATCTTCGCCGGCTACGTCGCCAAGCGCATGGGCCTGCCGATCGGCCGGCTCGTCGTCGCCACCAACGTCAACGACATCTTGGTGCGCACGCTGGAGACCGGCCGCTACGAGGTCACCGGCGTCGTGCCGACGATCTCGCCGTCGATGGACATCCAGGTCTCCTCCAACTTCGAGCGACTGCTGTTCGAGGCCTCCGGCCGCGACGGCGCCGCGGTGCGCGGCATGATGGACCGGCTCGCCCAGTCCGGCTCGTTCGCGCTGCCCGAGGCCGATCTCGCGTCGATCCGCGCCGAATTCGCGGCCGGCCGCGCCGACGAAGCGACCACGGCCGCCACGATCGCCCGGGTGCTCGGCGAGGCCGGTTACCTGCTCGATCCGCACACCGCCACCGGCGTCGCCGTGGCCGAGGCGGCGGGCATCGGCGACACCCCGGTGGTGACGCTCGCCACCGCCCATCCCGCCAAGTTCCCGGACGCCGTCGCCGCCGCGAGCGGCGTCCGTCCGCCTCTGCCGGCCTGGCTCGGGGACTTGATGGAGCGGGAGGAACGGCAGACCATTCAGGAAAATGCGGCGGCGACGATCGAGCGGTTCGTCCTCGACACCGCCCGCGCCGCGCAGTCGGAGGCTTGAGGGCGAGATGGCGGTCGACGTCACGGAACTCGACAACGGGGTCACCGTCGTCACCCACGGCATGTCCCACCTCGCCTCGACCGCCCTCGGCGTCTGGGTGTCGGCGGGCTCGCGGTCGGAGGACGTCGCCGAGAACGGCATCTCGCACCTGCTCGAGCACATGGCCTTCAAGGGCACGCGCCGGCGCTCGGCCAAGGCGATCGCCGAGGAGATCGAGAACGTCGGCGGCGAGGTCAACGCCGCCACCTCGGTCGAGAGCACCAGCTACTACGCCCGCGTGCTCGCCGGCGACGTGCCGCTCGCGCTCGACATCCTCGCGGACATCCTGCAGGATTCGGTCTTCGATCCCGACGAACTCGATCGCGAGAAGCACGTGATCGGCCAGGAGATCGGCGCCGCGCTCGACACGCCCGAGGACCTCGTCTTCGACCTCTTTCAGGGGGCCGCCTTCCCGGACCAGCCGATCGGCCGGCCGATCCTCGGCTCGGTCGACACCGTCAAGAGCTTCTCCGACGACGCGCTCCGGCGCTATCTCGGCAAGCACTACACCGGCCCGCGCACGGTGATCGCCGCCGCCGGCAAGGTCGAGCACCGCCGGTTGGTGCGTCTCGCCCGCGAGAAATTCGAGCGCTTCTCCGCCGACCCGGCCGCGCCCGAGCCCGAGGCACGCTACGCCGGCGGCGAGAAGCGCGAGGAGCGCGACCTGATGGAGGCCCAGATCGTACTGGGCTTCCCGGGTGCCTCCTACCACGCCGACGACTACACCACCGCGCAGATCGCCTCCTCGGTGCTCGGCGGTGGCATGTCCTCGCGGCTGTTCCAGGAGGTCCGCGAGAAGCGCGGCCTGTGCTACTCGATCTACTCGTTCCACTGGGGCTTCCGCGACACCGGCCTGTTCGGCATCTCCGCCGCCACCGGCGAGCAGGACGTCGCCGCCCTGGTCGAGACCACGCTCGACGAGGTCGAGGCGACGATCGCGAGCGTCGGCGAGGCCGAGGTCGCCCGCGCCAAGGCGCAGCTGCGCGCCGGTCTCCTGATGACGCTCGAGAGCCCCGCCGCCCGCGCCGGCCAGATCGCGCGCCAGATCATGTTCCACGGCCGGCCGCTGCCGCTCGACGAGCTGGTCGCGCGCATCGAGGCGGTCGGGACGCGCGACGTCGCCGACTTCCTCGCCCGGATGGTCGCCGGCGCGCCGACCCTGGCGTCGATCGGCCCGATCGCGGACGTGCCGTCCCGGGAGGCCGTCGCGAGCCGCCTCGGCTCGTCGGCTCGGGTGGCGTGACGCTGTTCCGCGCCGTCGCGGGCGATCCCGGTCCGGTCCTGCCGGGCGCGCGGATCCTGCTGCGGCCGCCGACGATGGCGGATTTTCCGGCCTGGGCCGAGCTGCGCGAGGAGAGCCGGCGATTCCTCGCGCCCTGGGAGCCGACCTGGCCGGCCGACGACCTCACCCGCACCGCGTTCAAGCGGCGGATCAAGCGCTATCACCGCGAGATCCGCGACGAGGCGGGGCTGCCGCTGTTTCTGATCCGGCGTGCCGACGACCGCCTGCTCGGCGGCCTGACGCTGTCGAACATCCGCCGCGGCGTCACCCAGAGCTGCTCGCTCGGCTACTGGATGGGCGAGCGTTTCGCCGGCCAGGGCTACATGGGGGAGGCGGTGGCGCTGGTGATCCCGCACGTGTTCACGGCGATGCGGCTGCATCGGATCGAGGCGGCGTCGATGCCGACCAACGCCCGCTCGATCCGGCTCCTCGAAAAGGCCGGATTCGCCCGCGAAGGCTTCGCCCGGCAGTATCTCCTGATCGACGGCCGTTGGCAGGACCACGTCCTGTTCGGCCTCGTCGCCGACGAGGCGGCCGGTCGCGGGCCGGCCGGGGCCGGTGCCGCAGGGGAACGCCCCCTCGGGATCTTGTGAAAATTCGAGATTCCTTCCAAGACAATTCGCGCGGACGCCTCGACCCCGGGCGCTCGTCGCCCGGAGAGACGTCGTTGGTCCTCGAACAGATCCGCCGCCTTTTCGCCGTGCTGCTGCTCGTGCTGGCCGCGACGGCGGTCGCCCGCGCCGCCGAGCCGATCTCGGTGCCGGTCGACGCTCCCGCGCTCGACCTGACCTCGGCGCTCGAATACCGCCAGGAGACGACGCCGAGCATCCAGGTCTCGACCGCCCCCGGCGCCGACGGCATCGTCCGGCGCATCGAGGTGCGCTCGCGGGGCGGCGAAGCGAACCCGACCTGGGTGGTGTTCGCGCTCTCCAACACCACCGACCAGCAACTCGACCGCCTGATCGTCGCTCCGCATTTCCGCCTCGCCGGATCGGGCATGATGTGGCCGGACCTCGGCGCCTCCCGCGTCGCCTCGATCACGCCGAGCCAGGGCTTCGCCCCGGAGCGCCAGCCCTCGCAGGACGCCGACGTCTTCCTGGTCACGCTCGACCCCGGCACCGTCGTCACCTTCGTCGCCGAACTGCGCACCCGCGACCTGCCGCAGCTGACGCTGTGGGCGCCGAACGCCTACAAGGACAGCGTCAACGCCTACACGCTCTACCGCGGCATCGTGCTCGGCATCGCCGGCCTGCTGGCGCTGTTCCTGACCATCCTGTTCGTGGTCAAGGGCTCGCTGATGTTCCCGGCCACCGCGGCGCTGGCCTGGGCGGTGCTGGCCTACATCTCGATCGATTTCGGCTTCTGGAACAAGGTGTTCGACGTCGAGACCGGGTCGGACCAGCTCTACCGTGCCGGTTCGGAGGTGATGATCGCGGTGACGCTGGTCATCTTCCTCTACGCCTATCTCAACCTCAACCGCTGGCACGTGCGCTACAGCCACGTGCTGCTGATGACGCTGGCCGCGCTCGCCGCGCTGTTCGGCGTCGCCGCCCACGACCCGTCGATCGCCGCCGGCATCGCGCGGATGGCGCTCGCCGGTCTCGGCGCGCTCGGCATGATCCTGATCCTGGCGCTGGCGCTGCGTGGCTACGACCGCGCCATCATGCTGATCCCGACGTGGCTGCTGTTCATCGCCTGGCTCGCCGGCACCGGCCTGACGGTTTCGGGCCGGCTCGCCAACGACATGGTGCAGCCGGCGCTGTCGGGCGGCCTCGTGCTGCTCGTCCTGCTGCTCGGTTTCACGGTGATGCAGCACGCCTTCGCCGGCGGCGCCATCGCCGAGGGGCTGATGAACGATTCGGAGCGGCGCGCCCTGGCGCTGACCGGCGCCGGCGACGTCATCTGGGACTGGGACGTCACGCGCGACCGCATCTACACCTCCTCGGAGGCCGAGGAGAGCCTCGGCCTGAAGCGCGGCGCGCTCGAGGGCCCCGCGCGCGACTGGCTGGAGATCCTGCACCCGCAGGACCGCGACCGCTTCAAGGCGACGCTCGACGCCGTGGTCGAGACCCGGCGCGGCCGGCTCGCCCAGACCTTCCGGCTCCGCGCCGCCGACGGTCACTACCAATGGTACCGCCTGCGCGCCCGGCCGATCCTCGGCAACGACGGCGAGGTGATCCGCTGCGTCGGCACCCTGCTCGACGTCACCGACACCAAGACGGCGCAGGAGCGCCTGCTGCACGACGCGGTGCACGACAACCTCACCGGCCTGCCGAACCGCGAGCTGTTCCTCGACCGCCTCGCCACCGCGGTGACGCGGGCGCAGTCGGACAGCAGCGCCAAGCCGACGGTGTTCCTGATCGACATCGACCGCTTCCGGCAGGTCAACGAAAGCCTCGGCCTGTCGGTCGGCGATTCGATCCTGCTGACGGTGGCGCGCCGGCTCGGCCGTCTCCTCAAGCCGCTCGACAGCCTCGCCCGGCTCGATGGCGACCATTTCGGCATCATCCTCGTGTCCGAGCAGACCGAAGAGCGCATCGAGGCCTTCGCGGACGCGGTGAAGCGGGCGATCCGCGCCTCGATCGTGTTCGGCGAGCGCGAGATCTTCCTGACCGCCTCGATCGGCGTTGCCGGCTTCGACCGCGACGTCCGTGAGCCCGGCGACCTCGTCAAGGACGCCGAGATCGCCGCCGCCTATGCCAAGCGCCAGGGCGGCGACCGTACCGAGACCTTCCGGCCCGCATTGCGCACCGCGGCGGCCGACACGCTGACGCTGGAGAGCGACCTGCGCCGCGCCGTCGAGCGCGAGGAGTTCAAGGTGGTCTACCAGCCGATCATCCGGCTGGAGGACCGCAAGGTCGCCGGCTTCGAGGCGCTCTTGCGCTGGGACCACGCCAAGCGCGGCCGGATCCCGCCGAGCGAGTTCATCCCGGTCGCCGAACGCAGCGGCCAGATCGTGCCGCTCGGCATGCTGGTGCTCGAGCGGGCGGCGCGCCAGCTGGCCGAATGGCACCAGAGCTTCCCGCAGGGCGAGGCGCTGTTCATGTCGGTCAACGTGTCGAGCCGGCAGCTGCTGCGTCACGACCTCATCAACGACGTCAAGGCGGTGCTGTCGCGCAGCTCGCTGCCGAAGGGCACGCTGAAGCTCGAGCTGACCGAAAGCCTCCTGATGGAGAATCCCGAGTTCGCCGCGCAGATGCTGCAGCGGCTCAAGGAACTCGGCGCCGGCCTGTCGCTCGACGACTTCGGCACCGGCTTCTCCTCGCTCGCCTATCTCCAGCGCCTGCCGGTGGACACGCTGAAGATCGACCAGAGCTTCCTGAAGAGCACGGCGAAGAACCGCCTCGTCATCCTGCGGGCGATCGTGCAGCTCGCCCAGGACCTCGGCATGGACGTGGTCGGCGAGGGCGCCGAGACGGAGGCCGACGTCGCCGACCTCGTGCGCTTCGGTACGGACTACGCCCAAGGCTTCCTGTTCGGCCAGCCGATGACGCCGGAGGAAGTGCGCAAGATGATGGAAAAGAGCGCCAAGGCGAAGGCCTGACGGCGCCCGCGGGGCCCTTCGCCTCAGCGGCGCGACCGCAGCAGCGCGCGCATCCTCACCGCCCAGACCCCGACCAGGGCGGCCGCGAGGCCGTACCACGTGATGGCGTAGCCGAGGTGGCTGTTCGGGAAGGCGACCACCGTCTCCCCCCCCTGGGGCAGGCCGCCCGGGGTCTCGCCGGCGGCCTCGTCGACCGTGAAGGGCGCGACCTTCGCCGGGTCGAGGCCGGTCGCCGCGGCCATGGCGGCGGGGTCTCGGACGAACCAGACGTTGCGGGCAACGTCGTCGGCCGGCGACAGCCAGTTCCGCCCCTCCGCGGGCCGCATCAGGCCGGTCACCGCGACCGTGCCGGCCACCTGCCCGTCCGGCCGGGTCGCCGGATCCTTGCGGTCGAGCGGCACGAAGCCGCGGTTGACGAAGACGACGCGGTCGAAGCCGTCCAGCGCCAGCGGGGTCAGGACGAAGTAGCCTTGGCCGCCGAGCGGGCCCTTCGGCTCGCCGAGCGCGATGAAGACGTGGACTTCGCGGGAATGGTCGAACGTGCCGGAGAGGCGGACCGGCCGGTATTCGATCTCCTCCGCGGTCAGGCCGGCCCAGGTGTCCGGTGCCGGCAGCGCCGCCGGCGCGGCGTGGACGCGGGTCTCCACCCGGGCGATCAGATCCTCCTTCCACGCGAGGCGGTGGACTTGCCACGTGCCGAGCGAAACGAGGGCCGCGAACGCCGCCAGCGTCGCACCGGTCAGTAACAGAGCCTGTCGCCGCGTCGATCGCGGCTGCGCCGTCGCAGCGCCGGGCGCCGTCACGGCGCGGCGTCCCCGCCGTCGGCCTTGCCGTCGACGAGGCGGCCCTCGGTCGCCTTGTTCTGGTACTGCAGGCCGATCATCAGTCCCTTCAGCGGCCGCAGCAGGCCGAGGGACAGGATCAGCGTCGACGGCAGCCAGAGCAGCGCGTGCAGCCACAGCGGCGGCTGCCACGTCACCTCGACGTAGAGCGCGAGGCCGACCACCACGAAGCCGATCAGCAGGATCACGAACACCGCCGGGCCGTCGCCGCTGTCGATGAACTTGTAGTCGAGGCCGCAGGCGGTGCAGGCCGGCGCGGTGTCGAGGAAGCCCTTGAACAATCGGCCCTGGCCGCAGCGCGGACAACGGCCGCGCATGGCGGTGGAGGCCGGCGGCACCGGCGCGTAGAGGGCCTTGTCCTGCATGGCTCGCGTCATCCCTTCAAAGCGTTCGGCGCGCGGGGAGCCCCGCGCGCCGAAACGGATCGTCGCATGCGCCCGCCGGACGGGCTCCCTCCGGCGGACCGCCGCTCGGGCCGGTCAGCCGCCGTGGACGTGACCGCCCCAGCCGCCCCACACGTAGATGCAGGCGAACAGGAACAGCCAGACCACGTCGACGAAATGCCAGTACCACGCCGCGGCCTCGAAGCCGAAGTGCTGCTTCGGGGTGAAGTCGCCGCCGATGGCGCGGATCAGGCAGACCAGCAGGAAGATGGTGCCGACCAGGACGTGGAAGCCGTGGAAGCCGGTCGCCATGTAGAAGGTGGCGCCGTAGATGTTGCCCGAGAACGTGAAGGCCGCGTGGGCGTACTCGTAGGTCTGGACGCAGGTGAAGATCGCGCCGAGGGCGACGGTCAGCACGAGGCCCCAGACCAGACCGCGGCGGTCGTCGTGCAGCAGGGCGTGGTGGGCCCAGGTCACGGTGGTGCCGGAGGTCAGCAGGATCAGGGTGTTGAGCAGCGGCAGGTGCCAGGGGTCGAACACCTCGACGCCCTTCGGCGGCCAGACGCCGCCGGTGTGCTCGACGCGCAGCACCTGATGCGCCTCGTTGGCGAACAGGCTGGCGTCGAAGAAGGCCCAGAACCAGGCGACGAAGAACATCACCTCGGAGGCGATGAACAGGATCATGCCGTAGCGCAGGTGCAGAGACACCACGCGGGTGTGGTGCCCCTCGTGGGCCTCGCGGACCGTGTCCCGCCACCAGCCGAACATGGTGTAGAGGATGATCAGGAGGCCGACCACGAAGATCCACGGCGTGGTCATGTTCATGCCGGCGAAGATCAGCTCGTTGCCGCTGTGCCAACGCATGAAGGCGATCGCGCCGAAGCCGAAGATCAGCGCGCCGACGGAGGCGATGAACGGCCACGGGCTCGGGTCGACGAGATGGTAGTCGTGGTTCTTGGTAGCTCCAGCCATCTTTCTCTCCCGCTGTCGTCCGCGACGTGCCCCTGGCCGCCGGCGACGGATGGGTCTCGGATCTTGTTAAAGGCGCTTGGCGGCGGCGTCGGGCTCGACGGCCGCCACGGGTCTGGCCGGCGTCGCCGCCGGGAAGAAGGTGTAGGACAGCGTCACGGTGCGGATGCTGGCCGAGTCAGGATCGTCGACCATGGCGGGGTCGACGTAGAAGGTGACTCCCATCTCGAGCTCCTCGCCGGGCTGCAGCGTCTCTTCGGTGAAGCAGAAGCAGGCGATCTTCGAGAAATAGGCGCCCATGGCGTCGGGCGTGACGTTGTAGGTGGCCCGGCCGGTGGTGGCGACGTCGGTCAGGTTCTTGGCGCGGAACTTGACGGTGCCGAGTTCGCCGACCTTGAGCGTGACCGAATGGACCTCCGGTTCGAAATGCCACTTCAGGCCCGGCGCCACGTTGGCGTCGAACCGGACGGTGACGTCGCGGTCGAGCACCTTCACGCCCTCGGCGGAGGTCGCGACCTGGGTGGTGCCCTCGTAGCCGGTGACCTTGCAGAACAGGTCGTAGAGCGGCACCGAGGCGAAGGAGAGTCCGACCATCGCGACGAAGACGCCGGCGCAGGCGAGCGCGACGGTGCGGTTGCGGCGGTCGCCGCCGTCCGGGGCGGTCATGACGCGTGGCTCGCGATGTTGCCGCCGATCCGGACGACCGTGACGACGAAGAACAGGATCACCATGGCGCCGAGCATCAGCGCGATCGCGATCGAGCGCTGGCGGCGCCGGCGCTCCTGCTCGGGCGTGAGGCGGATGCCGTTGTCGTTCATCGCTCAGCTCCCGAGGACGGTCGCGAGCAGCCGCTCGACCGGCAGCACGGCGAACAGCGCGAACAGGTAGGCGATCGAGAACAGGAACAGCCGCATCGCCGCCTTGCGGGCCGGCGCGCCCTCGGTGACGCGCAGCACCCGGACCGACAGCGCGAGGAAGACCGCGCCGAGCACGGTGGCGACCGTGCCGTAGAGCAGCCCGCCGAGGCCGATCGCGCAGGGCACGAGGCTGACCGCGACCAGGACGACAGCGTAGAGCAGGATCTGGCGGCGCGTGGTCGCCTCGCCCATGGCGACCGGCATCATCGGGATGCCGGCGCGGGCGTAGTCGTCGGACTTGACCAGCGCGAGCGCCCAGAAGTGCGGCGGCGTCCAGAAGAAGATGATCAGAAAGAGGACGATGCTCTCGACCGAGACGCCGCCGGTGACCGCGGCCCAGCCGATCATCGGCGGAAAGGCGCCGGCGGCACCGCCGATCACGATGTTCTGCGGCGTCGAGCGCTTCAGCCACATCGTGTAGACGACGACGTAGAAGAAGATCGTGAAGGCGAGCAGCGCGGCGGCGACCCAGCCGACCAGGACGCCGAGCGTGAACACCGACATCACCGAGAACACCATGCCGAACTGCAGCGCCTCGGTGGGGCTGACGCGGCCCGACGGGATCGGGCGGACGGCGGTGCGGGTCATGACGCGGTCGATGTCGGCGTCGTACCACATGTTGAGCGCGCCGGAGGCGCCGGCGCCGACGGCGATGGCGAGCAGCGCCACGGCGGCGATCACCGGGTTGATCGAACCCGGCGCCATGGCGAGACCGACGAAGGCGGTGAAGACGACGAGGGACATCACCCGCGGCTTCATCAGCGCGAAATAGTCCCTGGGCTCGGCCAGGGAGACGCCGACGACGCCCGCGTCGACCGGGGTGGATCCCGTGATGTCCGTCATCTCGTCCCTCCGGGGACCGCCTCGGCCGCGGCCGGTCGGCGTCCGCCGTCTCGATCACTGGTGCGTCCGCCCGGCCGGAGCGGCCGGTGGCGGACCGGAGACGGGCACCGCGCGGCGCCCGCCCGTCCTTCGTGTCCGCCCGGACCGGCCGTCGGCCGATCCGGGACGGGCGGCCTCAGTGGGCCTCGGCGCGGATGCGCGGCAGGGTCTCGAACTGGTGGAACGGCGGCGGCGAGGACAGGGTCCACTCCAGCGTCGTGGCACCCTCGCCCCACGGGTTCGGGCCGGCGATCCGCTTCTTCTGGAAGGCCTCGAAGACCGTGTAGAGGAACACGAGCACGCCGATGGCCGAGATGTACGAGCCGAAGGACGAGATCAGGTTCCAGCCGGCGAAAGCGTCGGGATAATCGACGTAACGGCGCGGCATGCCCTGCAGACCGAGGAAGTGCTGCGGGAAGAACACGAGGTTCACGCCCACGAACATGACCCAGAAGTGAGCCTTGCCGAGCGTCTCGTTGTACATGTAGCCCGTCATCTTCGGGAACCAGTAGTAGAAACCGGCGAAGATGGCGAACACGGCACCGAGCGACAGCACGTAGTGGAAATGCGCCACCACGTAGTAGGTGTCGTGCAGCACGCGGTCGAAACCGGCGTTGGAGAGCTGCACGCCGGTGACGCCGCCGACCGTGAACAGGAAGATGAAGCCGATCGCCCAGATCATCGGGGTGCGGAACTCGATGGAACCGCCCCACATGGTGGCGATCCACGAAAAGATCTTCACGCCCGTCGGCACCGCGATCACCATCGTGGCCGCGACGAAGTAGGCCTGGGTGTCGACGTCGAGGCCGACGGTGTACATGTGGTGCGCCCACACGATGAAGCCGACGCCGCCGATCGCGACCATGGCGTAGGCCATGCCGAGGTAGCCGAACACGGGCTTGCGCGAGAAGGTCGAGATGATGTGGCTGATGATGCCGAAGCCCGGCAGGATCAGGATGTACACCTCGGGGTGACCGAAGAACCAGAACAGGTGCTGGAACAGGATCGGGTCGCCACCGCCGGCCGGATCGAAGAAGGTGGTGCCGAAGTTGCGGTCCGTCAGCAGCATGGTGATCGCGCCGGCGAGGACCGGGAGCGACAGGAGCAGCAGGAACGCGGTCACCAGCACGGACCAGGCGAACAGCGGCATCTTGTGCAGCGTCATGCCCGGGGCGCGCATGTTGAAGATGGTGGTGATGAAGTTGATGGCGCCGAGGATCGACGACGCACCCGCCACGTGCAGCGACAGGATGGCGAAGTCCATCGCCGGGCCGGTCGTGTTGGTGGTCGAGTACGGCGGGTAGATCGTCCAGCCGCCGGTGACGCCGTTGGAGCCGTCGGCACCCTCGACGAACATCGAGCCGACCAGCAGCAGGAACGCCGGCGGCAGCAGCCAGAACGAGATGTTGTTGAGGCGCGGGAAGGCCATGTCCGGCGCACCGATCATGATCGGCACGAACCAGTTGGCGAAGCCGCCGATCATGGCGGGCATGACCATGAAGAAGATCATGATCAGGCCGTGGGCCGTCGTGAACATGTTGTAGACGTTCGGATCGCCGAAGATCTGCATGCCGGGCTGCTGCAGCTCCATGCGCATCGCGACCGAGAGCGCACCACCCACGATCCCCGCGAACACCGCGAAGATCAGGTACATCGTGCCGATGTCCTTGTGGTTGGTGGAGTAGACGTAACGACGCCAGCCGTGCGGATGGTCGTGGGCGTGGGCGTCGGCGTGAGCGGTGGCCATCGAAGGCTCCTTACCGTGGTGACCTCGCGAGGGGCGGCCGAGCCGCCCCTGAACTCGTCTTCTTCTCGGGAGCGTCCCGCCTCAGTTGGCGGCGACGTCCGTGGTCTTCTTCGCGTTCGTGTCGTCGAAGGCCGCGAGCAGGGCGTTGGCCTGATCGATGTCCGACGCGGCGGCGCTCGCCCACTGCTGATACTGCTCGGGCGTGACGGCGCGGATCTCGATCGGCATGAACGCGTGGTTCTGGCCGCAGAGCTCGGAGCACTGGCCGTAGTAGGTGCCGACGTCCTCGGCCTTGAACCAGGACTCGTTCAGGCGGCCCGGGATGGCGTCGATCTTGACGCCGAACGGCTGCATGGCGAACGAGTGGATCACGTCCGAGGCGGTGACCTGGACCCGGACGACCTCGCCGACCGGCACGACCAGCGGATAGTTCACCGAGAGCAGGCGCTTCTGCTTGGTCGGGTCGGTGATCTCGTCGTCGGTCAGCATGAAGCTGTCGAAGGAGATGCCGGCGTCCGGATACTCGTAGGACCAGTTCCACTTCACACCGGTGACCTTGATGGTCAGCTTGGCGTCGGGGATGGTCTGCTCCTCGTAGAGCAGGCGGAACGAGGGCACCGCGATCGCGAGCAGGATCAGGATCGGCACCACCGTCCAGGCCACCTCGATCAGGGTGTTGTGCGAGGTGCGCGAGGGCGTCGGGTTGGCCTTGGCGTTGAAGCGGACCACCACGACGACGAGCAGCGCGAGCACGAACAGCGTGATGATCGCGATGATCCAGAAGGTGAAGCCGCCGAAGGCGTGGATGTCCCGGGCGACCTCCGATTCGGCCGACTGCAGGTAGGTCCCCCACTCGACCGGACCGGCGGCGCGGGCCGCCCCCGCCGCGAGGAGACCTCCGGCGGCGGTCGCGAGACCCGCGAGC
Source organism: Oharaeibacter diazotrophicus (assembly GCF_004362745.1). Lineage (NCBI taxonomy): Bacteria > Pseudomonadati > Pseudomonadota > Alphaproteobacteria > Hyphomicrobiales > Pleomorphomonadaceae > Oharaeibacter > Oharaeibacter diazotrophicus. Next base: position 382,094 of record NZ_SNXY01000009.1, read on the forward strand.
TTAGCGAAGTTGATCACGTTTCCGCTCCTTCACGACACCGGGGCGCGGCGGCGGATACCCGTCGATCCACCATGCCGCGCCGCGGCGAAAACCTCAGGTCCGACCAGCATCCCTCCGGGCGTTCCGCGGGGGCTTGCAACCCCGCGGCCGGTCGAGCGGCTCGGCCATGTCCTCGCCAAACGTGCTCCCGCGGCCCGCCTCGTCCGTGGCGTCGCCCCTCCGCGACGCCGCCGCCTCCCCGTCCGGAGCGCGGCCGAATGAGACCCGGAGCTGTTTGATCTGGATCAAACCGTCAGAGAAAAACCATATGCCGCCGGCATCCGCAATGCCCCCCGGATGCCCTTCATGCGGCAAAAATGCGCGCGGGGTCGTCGCCTCGGGATCGCCGCGTTTGAGCGGGATGACCGAAAAGGTATAGGCTCCATGGGCCCGAGGCCGCGGAAACCGCACGATTCGACCGCGGCACGGGCGAAACGTCGGACCAAAGTCGAAGGCGCCGACATGCCCCGCAGTATTCCACCGGACCCTCGGGATCATCGATGCTGAGCTTGAAGAAAATGGCAGCGGCCTTCGCGGTTCTCGCGATCGCGGCAGGCGGGATCGCCGGGGAGCCGAATCGGGCGGCGGCCCAGGGCGCCGTGAAGCAGAGCTTCGGCGACTGGCAGATCCGCTGCGACCGGCCGCCGGGCGCGCGCGCCGACCAATGCGCGCTGATCCAGAACGTCACCGCCGAGGACCGCGACAACGTCGGCCTGTCGGTGATCGTGCTGAAGACCGCCGACAAGCAGGCGCGCATCCTGCGCGTGCTCGCTCCGCTCGGCGTGCTGCTGCCCTCCGGCCTCGGCCTCAGGGTCGACGCCAAGGACATCGGGCGTGCCGGGTTCGTGCGCTGCCTCGCCAACGGCTGCTTCGCCGAGGTCGTGCTGGAGGACGACCTGATCAAGCAACTCGAGACCGGCACCTCGGCCACCTTCATCATCTTCCAGACCCCCGAGGAGGGCATCGGCATCCCGATCTCGCTGAAGGGCTTCAAGGAGGGCTACGCGGCGCTGCCGTGAGGCGCGCGGCGGGACGGTGAAATCCGCCCTCGGCGCGCCTATGTTCACCGCTCCGACACCCCGCTCCAACGACGGGCCGCGGCAGCGCCGCCGGCCCGGCACCTCGACGAAGGCGCCATGACCCGACCGACCGACCTCTTCGCCCACGCCGGCCTCGATCCCGAGCGCGCCCGCGCGATCCTGGCGGATGCGCTCGCCGGCGCCGACGACGGCGAACTCTACCTCGAGCGCACCCAGAACGAGGTCCTGGCCTTCGACAACGGCCGCCTCAAGACCGCGACCTACGACGTCGCCCAGGGTTTCGGCCTGCGCGCCGTCGCCGGCGAGGCGGTCGGCTACGCCCACGCCGACGACATCTCGGAAACGGCACTGCTGCGGGCCGCGACCTCGGTGAAGGCGGTGTCGGCGGGCTATTCCGGCATCGCCGCCGAGGGCCCGCGGCCGACGAACCGCAAGCTCTACGGCGACGACAACCCGCTGGTCTCGCCGGTGTTCGCCGCCAAGGTGTCGCTGCTGTCGGAGATCGACGCCTACGCCCGCTCGCGCGATCCGCGCGTCAGGCAGGTTACGGCGTCGGTGGCCGGGTCCTACAAGATCGTCGAGATCCTGCGCGCCGACGGCACTCTCGTGCGCGACGTCCGGCCGCTGGTACGCGTCAACGTCTCGGTCGTCGTCGGCGACGGCGACCGCCAAGAGACCGGCAGCCACGGCGCCGGCGGGCGCACCGGCTACGACCTCCACATAGCCCCCGACCAGTGGCGCGCGGCGACCGACGAGGCGCTCCGGCAGGCGCTGGTGGCGCTCGACGCCCGCCCGGCCCCGGCCGGCAGTTTCGACGTCGTGCTCGGCCCCGGCTGGCCCGGAATCCTGCTGCACGAAGCGGTCGGACACGGCCTCGAGGGCGACTTCAACCGCAAGAAGACCTCCGCCTTCGCCGGCCTGATGGGCGAGATGGTGGCGGCGAAGGGCGTCACCATCGTCGACGACGGCACGGTGCCGAACGCGCGCGGCTCGCTCACCGTCGACGACGAGGGCACGCCGTCGCAGTGCACGACGCTGATCGAGGACGGCCGGCTCGTCGGCTACATGCAGGATCGTCAGAACGCCCGGCTGATGGGCGTCGCGCCGACCGGCAACGGCCGGCGGCAGTCCTACGCCCACGTGCCGATGCCGCGGATGACCAACACCTACATGCTCGGCGGCGACCGTACGCGCGCCGAGATCGTCGAGAGCGTCAGGGACGGCATCCTCGCGGTCTCGTTCGCCGGCGGTCAGGTCGACATCACCTCGGGCAAGTTCGTGTTCGACTGCACCGAGGCCTACCGCATCCGCAACGGCCGCATCGAGGAGCCGCTCAAGGGCGCCATGCTGATCGGCAACGGCCCGGAAGCGATGAAGCGCGTCTCGATGGTCGGCGACGACATGGCGCTCGACACCGGCATCGGCACCTGCGGCAAGAACGGCCAGGGCGTCCCGGTCGGCGTCGGCCAGCCGTCGCTGCGCATCGACGCCATGACGGTCGGCGGCACGGCGACGTGAGGGCGACGCCGATCCGCCTCGTCCTGTTCGACCTCGACGACGTGCTCTACGACTACGACCGCGCCCGGCGGATCCGGCATCTCGCGGCCGCCACCGGTCTCGCGGAAGCCGCGATCGAGCGGGCGATCTGGACGGAGGGCGTCGAGGACGCCGCCGACGCCGGCGCCTTTGCCGACGTCCCCCCCTATCTCGCGGCGTGGTCGGCGGCGCTCGGCGTCAAGGTCGACCTCGACCTCTGGACAGCGGCCCGGCGGGTGGCGATGACGCCGATCGAGGGCAGTCTCGCGCTGGCGCGGCGGCTTGCCGACGCCGGGACGACCGTCGCGATCCTGACCAACAACGGCCCCGCGGTCCACGCCATGCGCGAGCGGCTGGTGCCCGAGGCTGCGGCGCTCGCCGGCGGGCGCTTCCTGGTGTCGTCGGCCTTCGGCACGCGCAAGCCCGATCCGGCCGTCTACCTGCGCGCGCTCGACCGGCTCGGCTTCGCGCCCGACGAGACGCTGTTCGTCGACGACCGCGCCGACAACGTCGCCGGTGCCCGCGACGCCGGGCTCGACGGCCACCGTTTCGTCGGACCGGACGGGCTGGCCGCGGCGCTGGCGGCGCGCGACCTGCCGCAACCCGGGGCCGACCGTCCGCGTTCGCACCGAGCGTAATCGTCCCGGTTCCGCCGCGGCGGCGCGATCCCCATTCTCCCACCGGCGGTGCCGTTCCGCGGCCCCGCCGTGCCCGCCTTGCCGCGCCGGCCCCCTCCCCCGCCGCGCGCCGTCTCCCGGAACACCGCCGTGCCCGACTGGATCGCCGCCGACCTCGCCGCCCTCGCCCAGGTGGTGCTCATCGACGTCGTGCTCGCCGGCGACAACGCGGTGGTGGTCGGCATGGCGGCGGCGGGTGTCGAGCGCTCGATGCGGCGGCGGGTCATAGTCTGGGGCATCGTCGGCGCGGTGGCGCTGCGCATCCTGTTCGCGGTGCTGGCGACGCGGCTGCTCGACCTTACCGGCCTGACACTCGCCGGCGGCGTGCTGCTGCTGTGGGTGTGCTGGAAGATGTACCGCGAGATCCGCCAGACCGGCCGCGACGAGGCGGCCGCGCTGGCCGGCCTCGCCGCCGCGGGGGCGGCGCCGAAGTCCTTCGGCGCCGCGCTGTCGCAGATCGTGCTCGCCGACGTCTCGATGTCGCTCGACAACGTGCTGGCGGTCGCCGGCGCCGCGCGCGAGCACGTCGGCGTGCTGGTCCTCGGCCTGCTCTTGTCGGTGGCGCTGATGGGCGCGGCGGCGACCGCGGTCGCCGCCCTGCTCGCCCGCCACCGCTGGATCGCCTGGATCGGCCTTTGCGTCGTGCTCTACGTCGCGCTCGGGATGGTGTTCCACGGCTCGGCCGAGGTTGCCTGCCTCGGGACCGACGACGTCGAGACCTGCGTCGCCGCGCCGCTCAGCGCGCTCCGGGCCGGGCTCGGCGGTTGACGGCGCGGCCGGCCGCGCCGATTTCGCGCTTGTGCGGCACCGGCCGGCGGCGTTAGGAACGCGGGCATGAACAGGATGGATTTCCCCGGCGGCGGCGGCGAGGCCCAGATCCGCTATCTCGACGGCGACTACAAGGTCGTCCGGTCCGGCTCGTTCGTGCGCTGCGCCATCACCAACCGGCCGATCCTCTTGCAGGATCTGAAGTACTGGAGCGTCGAGCGCCAGGAGGCCTATGTCGACGCCGAGGCCGCGCTCGAGGCATATCAGCGCCACGGCGGCGGCCGCTGAGGCTCAGCCGCCTTCGCGCCAGCGTCGGCGCGCGGTCTCGATCAGGCCGGCGAGCGCATGCGGCGCCTCGAAGACGCAGTCGACCGCGACCACCACCGATCGGCCGGCGAGGTCCGCCCGCGGCCCCGCCGCCGCGTGGGCGAGCCGCACCGCGTCCTTTTCGGTGGTGACCGGCAGCGCGCCGAGCGCGTCGGCGCGGGCGAGGATCGCGCGGGCGTCGGCGTCCGTATAGGGATGGTGGTCAGGGAAGCCCCGCGTTTCGACGACGTAGACGCCGCCGGCGCGGAGTTGGTCGAAGAACTTCCGCGGCCGGCCGAGGCCGGCATAGGCGTAGACCCGGCGGCCCCGCAAGCCCTCGACGCCGCGCTGGTCGAGCCGGGCGCGAAGCACGGGACGGCCGGCGCCCACCGCCGACCGCAGCACCGCCATGGCGCTTTCCCCAGCGGGTTCACCGACCGTCACGACCGCGTCCGCCCTGACCATCTGGGCGTCGACGGGCGCGCGCAGCGGGCCGGCCGGCAGCACGAGGCCGTTGCCGACGCCGGCGGCGCCGTCGACGACCACCAGCGAGAACTGCTTCTCGATTGCCGGATTCTGGAATCCGTCGTCGAGGATGCAGAGGTCGGCGCCGAGGCCGGCCAGCGTGTCGAGGGCGCGGCGACGGTCGCGGCAGACCACCGTCGGGGCGACGCGGGCGAGCAGCAGCGCCTCGTCGCCGACCTCGTCGACGCCATGGCGGTCGGGCGCGACGACGAGCGGGCCGGCGAGCCGGCCGCCGTAGCCGCGGGTGAGGAAGCAGGGGGACAGCCCAACGTCGGCGGCGGCACGGGCGAGCGCGATCGCGGTCGGGGTCTTGCCGGCGCCGCCGGCGACGAAGTTGCCGACGCAGATCACCGGCAGCGGTGCGCGCACACCCGGCCGCGCCATCCGCCGGAGCGTGACCGCGCCGTAGAGCATGCCGAGCGGCGCGAGCAGGCGGGCGAGCGGGCCCGACGGGGCATACCAGAAGGCGGGCGTCCTCACGGACCGCCCTCCCCCGCCGCGGCGAGGAAGGGGCGGAGCGCGGCGAGCGTGCGGTCGAGCGCGCCGGTGTAGCCGTCGACGACGGCGCGGGCGGCGGCGATGCGGCGGCCGCGCTCGCCGACGTGCAGCACCAGCCGCTCGACCGCGTCGACGAGGTCGTCCTCGCCCTCGACCAGGACGGCGCCGCCGGCCTCGACCAGGGCGGCGTAGACGTCGCGGAAGTTCCACAGCTGCGGCCCGGCGACGACGGCGGCGTCGAAACGCCCCGCCTCGATCGGGTTGTGGCCGCCGACGTCGACCAGCGAACCGCCGACGAAGGCGACGGTGGCGAGACGGTAGAAGGTGCCGAGTTCGCCGACCGTGTCGGCGACGTAGACCGCGGTCTCCGGCCGCGGCAGCGCCCCGGTGGAACGCTGGCCGACGGCGAGGCCGAGGTCGGCGGCGAGCGCGGCAATCTCGGCGCCGCGGACCGGATGGCGCGGCGCGATCACCAGCAGGAGGTCGGGAACGCGGGCGCGGAGCCGCGCGAAGGCGGCGAGCACGATCTCGTCCTCGCCCGGGTGGGTCGAGGCGGCGAGCAGCACCGGCCGGCCCTCGACGGCGGCGGCGAGCGCGGCGGCGGCGGCGCGTGGCGCCTCCGGCGGCGGGGCGTCGAACTTGACGTTGCCGGCGGTCTCGACCCTCGGCGCACCGAGGGCGGCGAAGCGCTCGGTGTCGAGCGGGCTCTGCGCCAGCACCAGCGTCACCCGCGACAGCATCGCCGCGATCACCGGGCGGACGCGGCGCCAGCGCCGGAACGAACGGTCGGACATCCGCGCGTTGGCGACCACCAGCGGCACGCCGCGGTCATGGAGCCGGGCGATCGCCACCGGCCACATCTCGCTCTCGACGAAGACGGCGAGCCGGGGCGCCCAGGCGTCGAGGAAGCGGTCGACGAAGGGCGCGACGTCGACCGGCACGAAGCGGTGGACGACACCGGCCGGCAGCCGCACCGCGGCGACGTCGGCGGAGGTCACGGTCACGGTGGTGAAGACGACCCGGACGCCGGTCTCGGCGATGCGGGCGACCAGCGGCAGCACGGCCATGGTCTCGCCGACGCTGGCGGCGTGGACCCAGACCACCGGCCGGCGCGGGCCCGGCGGCATCTCGCCCTGGATGCCGAGCCGCTCGGACCAGCGCAACGGATGCTCGCGGCCGGCGCGGCGACGCAGCGCGACGATCAGGCGGCCGACCGGCGCGGCGAGGCGCGTCAGGCCGCACCAGGCGGCGAGCAGGCGGTCGCCCGGCTCAGCCATGGCCGCCGCCGTCCCGGAACTTGCTGACCACGCCGGCGAGTTCGTAGGCGCGGTCGACGATGCGGTTCAGTTCCGCCTCCACCGCCTGACGCTTCGCCTCGATCAGGTCGTCGTCGGCGTCGGCGGGCACGTGGATCGGCTCGCCCATGACAATGGCGGAGCGGCCGAACGGCAGGCTCACCGAGGCGCGGTCCCAGCTGTCGACGTCGACGTTGCGGCTGGTGGCGTAGACCAGCGGTACGATCGGCCGGCCGGAATGCTTTGCGAGCAGCACGATACCGCGGCCAGCGACGCGGGCGACCTTGGGCACGTCGGCGGTCAGCGCCACGGTGGTGCCGGCCTCCAGCGCGCGAATCGCCTCGACGAAGCCGGCGTGGCCGCGCTTGCGGACGACGTCGCGGCCCTTGTGGGCGCCGGAGGCGCGGATGGTGATCAGGCCGAGCTTCTCGGCGGCGACGGCGTTGATCTCGGCGTCGCGGGCGGTCGAGATCATCACGGCCACCGGCAGCGTCCGCGGCCGGGTGAAGGGCATCATGAAGTGCTGGCCGTGCCACATGGCGATGATCGCCGGGGCGTGCGGGGCGAAGCGCTCGACGTAGTCGGCCGGCTCGCAGACCAGACGGTTGGTGCGGTGGACGAGCCGGAGATAGCCGGCGAGCACCGAACCCAGCGCCTTCGGCAGCAGCGTGCCGCCGAGCAGGCGGCGCTTGGCGGACTTCTTCACGGCGCGGGCTCCGCGGCGGCCTCGCCGGAGCCGGCGAGCTGGGTGCGGTGGAGGTGGGCGTAGAGGCCGCCGGCGGCGACCAGTTCGTCGTGGGTGCCCTTCTCGACGAGGCGGCCACGGTCCATCACGACGATCATGTCGGCGCGCTTCACCGTGGAGAGCCGGTGCGCGATCATCAGCACGGTGCGGCCCTGGAACAGGGTTTCGAGCGCGGTCTGGACCTTGGCCTCGGAATTGGCGTCGAGGGCACTGGTGGGTTCGTCGAGCAGCAGGATCGGCGCGCCGCGCAGCATGGCCCGGGCGAAGGCGACGCGCTGCTTCTGGCCGCCGGAGAGGATGCCGCCGGCCTCGCCGACGCGGGTGGCGTAACCGTCCGGCAGGCCGACGACGAAGTCGTGGGCGTCGGCGGCGCGGGCCGCAGCCTCGATCTCGGCGTCGGTGGCGCCGGGGCTGCCGTAGGCGATGTTGGCGGCGATGGTGTCGTCGAACAGCACCGGATCCTGCGTCAGCAGCGCCGAGGCGGCGCGCACGCTGGCGAGGGACGCGGTCGAGATGTCCCGGCCGTCGACCAGGACGCGGCCCGACGAGGGATCGTAGAAGCGCAGCACGAGGTTGAGGATGGTCGACTTGCCGGCGCCGGAGGGACCGACCAGCGCCACCTTGGCGCCGGCGGGCACGTCGAGGGTGAAGCGGTCGATCACCGGCTGGCCGGGCTCGTAGGCGAAGGAGACGTCGTCGAAGCGGATCGCGCCGCCCGCGAGCGACAGCGCCGGCGCGCCGGGCCGGTCGACCACGCGGACCGGCTCGTCGAGGATGGCGAAGACGCGCCGCGCGGCGATCACGCCCTCCGCCAGCACGTTCTGCAGGCCGGCGACCGCCTTCAGCGGCTGGTAGATCAACATGGCCGCGGCCATGAAGCCCATGAACTCGCCGAGGGTCAGCGTGCCGTGGACGCCGCGCCAGCCGCCGTAGAAGATCGCCGCGGCGAAGCCGACGCCCGACAGGCCCTCGACGAAGGGGCCGGTGAGGCCGCGGGTCCGGGCGGTGGCGAGGTTGGCGCGTCGCGTGCGCTCGATCACGGCGCCGGCGCGGGCGGCCTCGGCCTCCTCCTGGCCGTAGGCCTTGACGACGCGGATGCCGGTCAGCATCTGCGAGACGAAGGACGACAGGTCGCCCGACCCCGACAGCGCACGGTGCACCGAGGAGCGCAGCTTCTTGCGCTGGCGTCCCATCAGGTAGATCGACACCGGCAGGAAGGCGACCACCAGCAGCCCGAGCACCCAGTCGAGCCAGAGCATGCCGAACACCAGCGCCGCGGCCTGGAGCCCGTTCTTGGCGAGGCCGGTGACGGTCTGGCCGGCGGCGTTGTTCACGATCAGCGTGTCGGAGGCGAACACGCTGACGAATTGGGCGGAATGGGCGCCCTGGAGGAAGCCGAGGTCGGCGGAGGCGAGGCGAGCGAACAGGCGCTGGCGCAGCTCGGCGACGATCTCGCCGGAGATGCGCGCCTCGGCCATGCGGCCGTAGTATTCGGCGAGCGAGCGCACCGCCATCACCACCACCACCGCGACCGGAAGGGTGTAGAGCAGCGCGACGTCGTGGCCGACGAAGATGCGGTCGGCGGCGGTCTGCATCAGGAAGGGCAACGCGCCGGTGGTGGCGGCGACGAAGGCCATGGCCCCGATCGAACGGGCGACCAGCCAACGGCGCGGCAGCACGAAGTCGCGCAGGATCCGCATCACCACCGGCAGGTTGCCGGCGTCGGCGTCGGCCGCCGCCGCCCACGCGGGCGTTCGCAATCCGTCCGTCCTGCCCTCGACCGCGGCCATGTCGCTCCATTCCCGGGATGGAAGTCCCGGGAGGGCTCTATACCGAAATCGCGGCGCCGTCACGTCCGGTGGATGGACCGGTACGTTAGGCCACGGTCGGCTCCAGGAGACGGTGCAGGTGCACGATGAAGTAGCGCGTCTGGGCGCTGTCCACCGTCGCCTGCGCCTTTTCCTTCCAGGCGGCGTAGGCGGTGGCGTAGTTCGGGAAGATGCCGACGACGTCGACCTTGGAGAGGTCCGCGAACTCGGTTGCGTCGAGGCTCTTCAGTTCGCCGCCGAAGACGAGGTGGAGGAGCTGCTTGGCGGGAGCGGTCGTCATCGGGTCGGGGTCTCCGCTGGAAGGTCGGGCGGGAGGAAGCGGTCGCCGCCATGCAAGACGGCGGCCAACGCCGGGATCGGCAAGGCTCAGGCGAGGATCGCGGCCACCCGCGCCAGCAGCGCCGGATCGGCGGCGGCGGCGAGGGCACCGTGCCTCGGATGCTCGCGATTATAGACGATCGGCGCGCCGTCGAACCGGGACAGAACGCCGCCGGCCTCGACCACGATCAGGTCGGCGGCCGCGATGTCCCAGTCGTGGGCCTTGCCCTTGGCGATGGCGAGGTCGATGCGGCCGTCGGCGACCATGGCGATGCGCAGCGCCAGCGAGGCGACGTAGCCGGCCGCGCGCACGCCGGGCGCCTCCCGCTGCAGCCGCGCCGTGAGCGCCGACGGTCCGGCGACGGTGGCGTTCCCGAGATCACGTGCGCCGGCGAGCGCCAGCGGGCGGCCGCCGATCCAGGCGCCGTGGCCGGCGCGGGCGGTGAACAGCGTCGCGGTCGCCGGCTGGATCAGCGCGGCGGCGACCGGCCGACCGTGCTCCACCACCGCCAGCGACACGGTCCACTCGTCGGAGCCGGCGAGGAAGCCGCGGGTGCCGTCGATGGGGTCGACGACGAAGACGCGCGCGCGGTCGAGGCGCGCCGGGTCGTCCTCGGTCTCCTCCGACAGCCAGCCGTAGTCGGGCCGGGCCGCCAGCAGCGTCTCGCGGAGGTGGCGGTCGACGGCGTAGTCGGCTTCGCTGACGGGCGAGGCGTTCTCCTTGTGCCAGACCTGCGGATCGCGCCGGAAATAGCCGAGCGCGATGTCGGCCGCCGATTCGGCGGCGGCGACCAGCAGGCGGAGGTCGTCGGCGTCGCGGTCGGCTCCGGGAGCCTCTCTGGCGTCAGCGGCCGGCAATCGTCAGTCCCTCGATGGCGAGCGTCGGTGCGGTGTAGGAGCCGCGCCACTCGATGTCGTTCGCCCGCGTGATGGCGCGGAACATCTCCGGCAGCCGCCCGGCGACGGTGATCTCCGAGACCGGGTATGTCAGCTCGCCGTTCTCGATCCAGAAGCCGGTGGCGCCGCGCGAATAGTCGCCGGTGACGAGGTTGGTGCCGTGCCCGATGAAGTCGGTGACGTAGAGGCCGGTGCCGACCTGCCGGATCAGCTCCTCCGGCGAGACGTCGCCCGGGTGCAAGAGCACGTTGGTCGCCGACGGCGACGGCGACCCGGTGCCGCGGGCGGCGCGGCCGTTGGAGGCGAGGCCGAGTTCGCGGGCGGTGGCGCCGTCGAGGATCCAGGTCTGCAGCACGCCGTCGACCACCAGATCGAGCGGCAGCGACGGCAGGCCCTCGCCGTCGAACGGCCGCGAGGCGAGCCCGCGCGGCCGGCGCGGGTCGTCGGAGATGGTGAAGCCGGCCGGCAGGATCGCCTCGCCGAGCGCGTTCTTCAGGAACGAAGTACCGCGCGCGATCGCCGCGCCCGAGATCGCCCCGGTGATCGCGCCGACGATGCTGGTCGAGACGCGCGGGTCGTAGACGATCGTGGCGAGCCGGGTGTCGAGCCGGCGCGGGTTCAGCCGGCGCACGGTGCGCTCGCCGGCGCGGCGGCCGACCACATCGGGCGCCTCGAGGTCGGCGAGATGGACCTTGCCGGAGGAGTCCCAGTCGCGCTCCATCGCCGTGCCCTCGCCGGCGATCACCGACACCGAATGGCCGTGGCGCGAGGTCTCGTAGCCCCCGGAGAATCCGGTGGACGTCACGAGCGCAGCGCCCGCCCGGCTCCAGTAGGCGCCGGCGCCGTTGGAATTGGCGACGCCGGCGACCGCGCGGGCGGCGTCCTCGCAAGCGCGGGCGCGCTCGGAGAGGGCCGCGACGTCGGGCGTGACGCCGTCGCAGAGGTCGAGGTCGGGGACGTCGCGGGCGAGCAGCGCGCGGTCGGCGAGGCCGGCGAAGCGGTCCGGCGGGGCCGCCTTCGCCATCGCGACGACGCGCTCGGCGAGTTCGCCGACGTCGGCGCCGAGCGTGGCGGAGACGGTGGCGTTGCGCTCGCCGACGAAGACGCGCAGGCCGAAGTCGTCGTTCTCGGAATGCTCGACCTTCTCGACCTTGCCGAGCCGGAGCGAGACCACCTCGTTGACGGAGCGCGAGGCGACGGCGTCGGCGGCGTCGGCGCCGGCGCGCAGCGCGGCTTCGACGAGCCGGTGCGCCTGCGCCGTCAGCGCGGCGAGATCGACGAGTTCGGACATGGCGCGACAATCCCCAGGACGTGGATCCGTATCTACGGCGTGCGGGCGGCCCCCACAAGGCCGGGGAACGCCGCCGTCGACCGTTTCGCCCGACGGATGTGGCACGAGCGCGGCGGGGTGCACGGAGCGTCGACGCACCCGCATTCCGAACGATCGCGGCAAGCAGGCGCTAACCCTTTCGGCCGTCGAGGAAATGTTTACCCCGTCGGTTAAGCCGGACAAGGGGGCCGCGGGGCTAGGGTCGTCTCGTGAAGGGACCCGGCGGCGCAACCCACGACAAGCCGGGCCCGGAACGGGATGCGTTGAAACCGAGGCGACGAAGAGAATGACGGGAGCCACACCCGCTTGGGGCGGACGCAGCCTGCGCCTCGACCCCCTCGCCCTGCCCGTCCGGTGGTCGGTTCCGACCGACCAGGGCGGCCCGGCGGCCCACGACGCCGCTGTCTATCTCGACCGCTCCGGCGTGATCGTGAAGCGCCGGCTGTCCGGCTTGCCGCTGACCCTCAGCCTGCCGATCGCCGCCTATGCCGGCGTCGCGATCCGCCTGACCCCGGACGCCCAGGGCGCCCTGATCGCCAGCGTCGAACTCAGCCACCGCGACCCCGCGCTGACGCTGCCGCTCACGGTCACCCGCGACCTCGAGGCCGCCGCCGCCGACTGGCGCGGCTGGTCCGAGACTTTGTCGCTGCCGATGCTCCTGATCGAGACCTTCGGCGAACCCTCGGTCGTCACGCCGCCGGCCTCGGTGCCGATCGGCACGCCGCAGCCGCGCCGGCGCACCGGCCTCCTCACCAAGCGCCGCCCGCGCTTCCTGGTCCGCCGCAAGCCCGGCCACTCCGGCGAGATGCCGGTGCTGCGCGGCTGCCGCGAGATCATCTGCTACGAGTGAACGCGCCCTTCAGAGCGAGCGGATCAGCGCGTCGGCGACGAAGCCTGTGAACAGGATCAGCCCGGCCTCGCGGTTGGAGCGGAACAGCGTCAGGCAGCGCTCGCCGTCGTCCATGTCGAAGCGGATCACCTGATAGGCGAGGTGCGCGGCGAAGCCCGCGAGCCCGAGCCAGGCGAAGACGTGGCCGTGCGCCAGCGCCACCGCCGTGCCGACCGCCGCCACCGCCAGCGTGTAGCAGACCGCCAGGAACGGCCGCGACTGCTCGCCGAAGGTGCGCGCGGTCGAGCCGAGCCCGATCAACGCGTCGTCCTCGCGGTCCTGGTGGGCGTAGATGGTGTCGTAGCCGACCGTCCAGGCGACGGCGCCGACGTAGAGCGCCAGCGGTGCTGCCGACAGGCCTTGGAACACCACCGACCAGCCCATCAGCGCGCCCCAGGAGAAGGCGAGCCCGAGCACGAGCTGGGGATAGCCGGTGACGCGCTTCATGAAGGGGTAGACCGCCACCACGCCGAGCGAGGCGATGCCGAGCGTGACCGAGAACAGGTCGAACTGGAGGAGCACCAGGAAGCCGACCATGGCCTCGGCCACCATGAAGGCGATCGCTTCGCGCAGCTTGACCCGCCCCGACGGCAGCGGCCGCGAACGCGTCCGCGCCACCCGGGCGTCGATGTGGCGGTCGACGATGTCGTTGTAGGTGCAGCCGGCCCCGCGCATCGCCACCGCGCCGACCAGAAACAGCAGCAGCAGCACGGGATCGGGCAGCGGCCGACCGGCGACGCCGGACGCCAGCGCCACCGACCACCAGCACGGCCACAGCAGCAGCCACCAGCCGATCGGCCGATCCAGCCGGGCGAGCTGGGCGAAGGGCCGCCAGCGCGGCGGCAGCAGGGTGTCGACCCAGTTGCCGCGAGGGGCGTCGGCGACGGTGTTCGACGGATCCGGTTCGCTCATGGCCGCCGGTTTAGCGGGAATCGCGAGCCCGCGCGAGGGGGAGCGCGCGCATTGTGGCGCGGCGCCGGTCCGTGCTAGAGCGCGCGGCGACAAGGCCCCCTGCCCGCGAAGGTGTCCCCATGCACGTGCTGCTGATCGGTTCCGGCGGACGCGAGCACGCGCTCGCCGTCGCTCTCCGCGCGTCGGCCTCCACCACCCGGCTCACCGCCGCGCCGGGCAACGCCGGCATCGCCGCGGTGGCCGAGATCGCCGCGCTCGATCCGACCGATCACGCCGCCGTGGTGGCGTTCTGCAAGGCCGAGGACGTCGGCCTCGTGGTGGTCGGACCGGAGGCGCCGCTGGTGGCCGGGCTCGCCGACGACCTTTCCGCCGCCGGGATCCGCGTGTTCGGGCCGTCCCGCGAGGCGGCTCGGCTCGAGGGCTCCAAGGCCTTCACCAAGGCGCTCTGCGACGAGGCGGGCATCCCGACCGCCGCCTACGGCCGCTTCGGCGACGCCGCCGCCGCGCGCACCTACGTGCTCGAGAAGGGCGCGCCGATCGTCGTCAAGGCCGACGGCCTCGCCGCCGGCAAGGGCGTCGTCGTCGCCGCCTCGGTCGAGGAGGCGCTCGAGGCGGTCGACGCCTGCTTCGCCGGTGCCTTCGGCGCGGCCGGCGCCGAGGTGGTGATCGAGGAGTGCCTCGTCGGCGAGGAGGCGAGCTTCTTCGCGCTCTCCGACGGCACCACCGCCCTCGCCCTCGCCGCCGCCCAGGATCACAAACGCGCCTTCGACGGCGACACCGGCCCGAACACCGGCGGCATGGGCGCCTATTCGCCGACGCCGGTGGTGGACGCCGCCATGGCCGAGCGGATCATGGCCGAGATCGTCCGCCCCACCGTCGAGACGCTGAAGCGCCGCGGCACGCCCTTCGTCGGCGTGCTGTTCGCCGGCCTGATGATCGGCGAGGGCGGCCCGAAGCTGATCGAGTACAACGTCCGCTTCGGCGATCCCGAGGCCGAGGTGATCCTGCCGCGGCTCCGGTCCGACCTCGTCGCGCTGATGCTCGCCGCCGTCGAGGGCCGGCTCGCCGAGGCCGCGGTCGACCTTGCGCCGGACACCGCTCTCACCGTGGTGATGGCCTCGCGCGGCTATCCCGGCGACTACGTCAAGGGCAGCGAGATCCGCGGCCTCGACGCCGCCGCGGCCCTGCCGGGCGTGTCGGTGTTCCACGCCGGCACGGCGCAGAGGGACGGCCGTCTCGTCGCCACCGGCGGCCGCGTGCTCGCGGTCACCGCCCGCGGCGCCGACGCCGCCGCCGCCAAGGCCGCCGCCTACGCCGCCGTCGACGCGATCGACTGGCCCGGCGGCTTCTGCCGCCGCGACATCGGCTGGCGCGCGGTGGCGCGCGAACGAGGGTGAGGCGGATAGGTCAGGCGCCGGGCAGCAGCGGCACGCCGGCCGTCACCGCCGCGACGGCGAGGGCGCGGTCGAGCGTCGCCAGCGGCAGGACGAGGCGGATCGCGAGTTCGAGGTAGGCGGCGTCGTAGACGCTGAGACGATGGGTATCGGCGAGGACGACGGTAGCGGCGAAGGCCCGCGCCCGCGTCTGCGAATCGACCCTGATCGGCAGGTCCGCCAAGTCCGCGAGCACGCCCGTGCGGAAGTCGACGTCGACCCGTCCGCGCCGGACGGCCATGGTCAAGCTGTTGGCGATCTCAAGATGCCAGAGATCCGGAACCACCGCTCCTTCGGCGACGATGCGGTCGAACAGCCGCTCGATCGCCTCGGTGCGTTCGTCGCCGTGGACCCAGGCGAGCGTCGCGGAACTGTCGAGGACGAGGCTCACCGCCGACCGTCGTCGCGGAAGGCCGCCCACTCTTCGACCGAGATCGGTGCGCCGGAAAGATCGCGCGCCCGGGCCCGGATCCGCGCCGCGGCGGCGCGCGCGAGATCCGCGCCGGTCTCGTCGCGCGGCGGGACGTCACCGGGGACGAGCCTCGCGACGATACGGCCGGAGCGGACGATCGCGACTTCTCCGCCGTGCTCGACGCGGTCGAGCAGATCCGCGAACGTCCGCCGCGCTTCCGCAGCCGTCACCTCGTCCATCGCTCGCCTCCGAATTGGGCGTATCATCATACGCCCGTCGGAAGGCGTCGGACAGCGGCGCGTGCGATCGTCATCATCTCGCCCAGACGGCGACCTATCGCAGCGTCCGCCAATGCGGAGCACGCCCATGTCCCCCGTTCCCCCGCCCCGTCGTGTCGGTGTCGCCCTCGGCGGCGGCGGGGCGCGCGGGCTCGCCCACGTCCACGTGCTCGAGGCGCTCGACGATCTCGGCGTCAAGCCGGTGGCGATCACCGGCACGTCGATCGGCGCGATCCTCGGGTCCGCCTACGCGGCCGGCATGAGCGGGGCCGAGGTGCGCGAGGCGGTGCTCGACGCGTTCCGGCGACCCTCGGAGATCTGGGCCAAGCTCTGGCAGCTCCGCCCGAAGAGCTTCGCGGACCTGTTCGGCACCGGCCTCACCCAGTTCGACCCCGAGCGCGTGCTCGACCTGTTCCTGCCCGAGGGTCTGCCCAAGCGCTTCGAGGACCTGGCGATCCCCTTCACCGCCGTCGCCACCGACTTCTACGGCTGCCGCGAGGTCGAGATCGCCTCGGGCCCGCTCCGCCGCGCCGTCGCCGCGTCGATCGCGCTGCCGATCGTGTTCCGGCCGGTCGAGATCGACGGTGTCCCGATGATCGACGGCAGTGTCGTCAACCCGCTGCCGTTCGACCGGCTGCCGGACGACGTCGACCTGGTGATCGCCGTCGACGTGGTCGGCGCCCCCGAGCGCGCCGCCGGGCGCAGCCACCCCAACGCCCGCGAGTCGATCTTCGGGGCCAGCCAGATCCTGATGCAGACGGTGATCACGGAGAAGCTGAAGGCGCGCCGGCCCGACATCCTGGTGCGTCCGCCGGTCGACGCCTTCGGCGTGCTCGACTTCCTCAAGGCCGCCGCGGTGATCCGCTCCACCGCCGCGGTGCGCGACGACGTCCGCCGTCAGCTCGGCGCCGCCCTCGAGGGCCGGCTCGTCGAGGATCTCAACGGCGGGCCCTGAAGAAGCCGCGCAGAAGGTCGGCCGCCGCGGTCTCGCGGATGCCGGAATAGACCTCGGGCGCGTGGTGGCAGGTCGGCGCCGCGAACAGCCGGACGCCGTGCTCGACGGCGCCACCCTTCTCGTCGCCGGCGCCGTAGTAGAGCCGTCGGATGCGCGCGAACGAGATCGCCCCCGCGCACATCGGGCAGGGCTCGAGGGTGACGTGGAGGTCGCAGCCGACCAGCCGTTCCGAGCCGATCGCGGCGGCGGCGGCGCGGATCGCCAGCACCTCGGCGTGGGCGGTCGGGTCCTTCAGCTCGAGCGTGCGGTTGCCGGCGCGGGCGAGGACCACGCCGTCGCGCACGACGACCGCGCCGACGGGAACCTCGCCGCGCGCGGCGGCCGCCTCCGCCTCGGCGAGGGCGAGCGCCATGAAGCCCTCGTCCGCGCCCCGGTCGGCGCGTTCTTCGGCCTCCTCGTCGGTCGCATTCGCCATCGATGCCGTTCCGCCCCGCCGGTTTCCCTGCTATTCACCCGTGCCATGAAGACACCGAAGAATTCAACGCCGTCCGCGGCCGAACCCGAACGCGTCGCCAAGGTGATCGCGCGTGCCGGCGTGTCCTCGCGCCGCGAGGCCGAGGCGATGATCGCCGAGGGCCGCGTCGCCCTCAACGGCGTCGTGCTCGACACGCCCGCCGTCACCGTCAAGCCGGGCGACGTCGTCACCGTCGACGGCCAGCCGCTGCCGGAGCGCGAGCGCACCCGGCTGTGGATGTTCCACAAGCCGCGCGGCCTCGTCACGACCACCCACGATCCCGAGGGCCGGCGGACCGTGTTCGACGTGCTGCCGGACGACCTGCCCCGCGTGATGACGGTCGGCCGCCTCGACATCAACACCGAGGGCCTTCTGCTGCTCACCAACGACGGCGGGCTGTCGCGCGTGCTCGAACTGCCGGCGACCGGCTGGCTCCGGCGCTACCGCGTGCGCGCCCACGGCGCGGTCGAGCAGGCCGACCTCGACGCCCTGCGCGACGGCGTCGCCATCGACGGCATCCTCTACGGCGCCGTCGAAGCGACGCTCGACAGCCGCAAGGGCGACAACGTCTGGCTCACGGTGGGTCTGCGCGAGGGCAAGAACCGCGAGGTCAAGAACATCCTCGCCCATCTCGGCCTCGAGGTGAACCGGCTGATCCGCCTGTCCTTCGGGCCGTTCCAGCTCGGCGACCTCGCCGAGGGCGCCGTCGAGGAGGTGCCGCGGCGCGTGCTCAAGGAGCAGCTCGGCGAGCGCCTCGCCGGCGAGGCCGGCGCCGACTTCCGCCTGCGCGAGGGCGAGCGCCAGCCCGAGCGTCAGCGTGGCCTCGGCATCGCCGAACAGTCCGCCCCGCGCGACGACGACGAACGGCCGCCCGAGGCCAAGGGCAAGGTGGCGCGCGCGCCGCGCCGCCCCGACGCCGCCCGCAGCCGCCACCGCCACGAGGCCGACATCGAGCACAACGCCGACACCCGCCAGGGTCGAGGCGGCGAGAGCCGTCAGGGTCGGGGCGCAGAGCGTGCTCCCGGGAGGGACAAGCCGCACGGCCGTCCGGCGCCACGTCCGGTCGAAGCCGGCGCGCCGAAGCGCCGCGCCGCCGAGGAACGCCGCGAGCCGGCGCCGCCGCCGAACGCCGGCCGCAGCCGGCTCGGCGCAGCCAAGCCCGAGGCGCTGACGCCCGACCGGCCGAAGCGGCTCGACCGGGCGAAGCGCGAGAGCGAGGCCGCAGAGGCGCCGCGCGCCCACAAGACCGGTCGCGCCTTCGAGGTCGCCCGCAAGCCGAAGCCCGAGACGGCGGAGCGCACCGAAGCGCCGCGCGGCGCGCTGAAGTCGCGCGGCTCGCTCTCCCACGGCGGCGGCCCCGACGCGCCCTCGCGCGCCCGCGGCAGCCGCAGCCACGGCGCGACGGCGGAGCGCGACGGCGGACGCGCCGCGCCGCGTCCGGTCGCCGACGAACGTCCGCGCGGCCGGCGCGCCGAGCCGGACTCCGGCGGCTTCCGGCCACGCACCGACGCGATCGGTGGCGACGAGTTCGAGCGTCGCGAGGCGCGGACCGGCGGTCCGGCCGGCAAGCGCCCGGTCCGCGACGACGACCGCCGCCCCCGCCGTCCGGGCGGCGAGGAGAGCCGATTCCGCCGCACCGGCGGCGACGAGCCCCGTGCCGGCGGGCGTTCCGACAAGCCGACGCGCGGCGCCGCTCCGGCCGGTGAGGAGCGCCGCGCCCGTGCGCCGCGGCCGTCCGCCGTCGAGGGTGGTCCGAAGAGTGCCGGTCCGAAGGGCACCGGCCTTAAGACCGCCGATCGTGGCGAGGCCCGCGGACCCCGCGCGGCCGAATCGCGCGACGACAGGCCCCGCGGCGAGAGGGCCGGTGCGGAGCGTTCGCGCGCCGAGCGGCCCCGTTCCGAGCGCCCGCGCGCCGACGGTCCCGCCTCGGGCGGCGGCAAGCCGCGGGCGGGGAAGCCGGGCGGCGGAAAGCCCGCGTCCGGCAGCCCGAAGCCTGCGGGTCCGAAGCCTGCGGGTCCCGGTGGTCGGCCGGGCGGCGGCAAGCCGAGGGGGCCGCATGCGGATCGTCGGCGGTAGGTTCCGAGGCACGGCGCTGGCCGGACCGGCCGAGGGCTCGCTCGCGATCCGGCCGACCACCGACCGGCTGCGCGAGAGCCTGTTCAACATCCTGGAGCACGCCCATCACGGCGTGCTCCGCGACGCCCGCGTGCTCGACCTCTTCGCCGGCACCGGCGCGCTCGGCTTCGAGGCGATGAGCCGCGGTGCGAAGGCCTGCCTGTTCGTGGAGGAGAGCGCCGAGGCACGCGGCATCATCCGCCGCAACCAGGAGGCGCTCGGCCTGACCGGGACGACGCGGATCTTCCGGCGCGACGCCACCGACATGGGGCCGGTCGGCACCGCCGAACCCTACACGCTCGCCTTCCTCGACCCACCCTATGGCAAGGGCCTCGCCGACGCCGCCCTCGCCGCGCTGAAGCGCGGCGGCTGGCTGGTGCCGGGGGCGCTGGTGGTGGTCGAGGAGACGGCCAAGGCCGAGATCGCGTGGCCGGCCGGCTTCGAGCCGGTCGACCGCCGCGTCTACGGCGACACGGCGATCGCCTTCGCGACCGCCGGCTGACGACGGATCCCGATCAGTGGACGCGGGCGAGGCCGGCGTCGATGGTGATCTTGCACTTGCCGTCCGGCTGGACGTGGGTGAACTTGACCCGAATGGTGTTCGCCTTGGCGGTGTTGGTGGCGGGCGTCACGGCGAAGCCCTCGTAGGCGACGTCGCCTGTCCAGAAACCCCAGCCGTTGGCCTCGCCGAAGCTGGCCTTGCCCTTGGCGGCGAAGGTGGTGCGGCCGTTGGGCCGCAGTTCGCGGCCGGCCCAGTCGAACTTGACGAACAGCGAGTCCGGCCGGTCGCCGAAGGCGATCCGATAGGTGACCTCCGTCACGGTGCCGACGCTCGGGCAACCGGTGGCGGGGCCCGCGGTGACGACACCGTGGCCTCGGAACTCCACCGGGTCGGCGGCGGCGGTGCCGACGGCGGCGGCGAGGGCGGCGGCGGCGATGATGATCCTGGTCGACATCTCGGTGGCTCCCCCGCTCAATCCGGCCGACGGATGGTCATGGCCTCGAAGGTGACCGTGCAGCCCTCGGCGTCGAAGTTGCCGATCTTTCCTGAGATCTTCACCGTCGGCGTCGTCGCGGCGATCTTCGAGGGCGTCATCACGAAGTTCGAGTAGGAACTCTCCTGCGAGCCGGTATTGCCGCGCGAGAAGATGTAGACGCCCTGCGCCTTGCCGGCCGCTCGGAAAGCGGCGCGGTCGCCGGCCGCGTCGACGGCGACGAAACTGTAGTCGCTGAGCCCGAATCCCATCCGGATGTTGTCGCGCGTCGTGCCGCTGCGCAGGTCGCGCTGGAACACGACCAGGGCGGTGTCGCCGACCGAGGCGACTTCCTCCGCGGTGCAAACCGACGACACCGCCGTGATCCTGAGCCCTCCGAAGAAGGCGAGACGATCGGCCGCGGCCTCCGCCGGGGCCGATCCAGATGCCGCGGCGGCCAGCGCCCCGGCGACGAGCGTCCACGTCCGCATCCGCCCCTCCTCTCCCCGTCCGGAAGATTACGGGTGCACTTTGCCACGATCGCAGGCGACATGCACGCGTCAGATGGCCAGTGGCGTGCGACGCGCCATAGGAAAGGGCCGGCCCCGCTCGCGCGGGCCCGGCCCCTCCCCCGTCTCCTCCCGAAACGGTCGATCGCGGCCGTCCGTCGGGGCTCCCTCCTCCGGGAACCCCGAGCGGTCATGGCGTCATTCCGCGGCGGCGCGGATCTCCGGGGCGGCCTGCTTGACGTCGCCGTCGACGTAGGCCTCGAACTTCTCGAAGTTCTTGACGAACATGCCGACCAGCTTGGCGGCCTGGGCGTCGTAGGCGAGCTTGTCGCGCCAGGTCTTGCGCGGGTGCAGGATGTGCGGCTCGACGCCCTCGAGATCGGTCGGGACGGCGAAGCCGAAGTTGCGGTCGGTGTAGAACTTGGCGTCCTTGAGCGAGCCGTCGAGCGCGGCCGTCAGCAGGCGGCGCGTCACCTTGATCGGCATGCGACGGCCCTCGCCGAAGGCGCCGCCGGTCCAGCCGGTGTTGACCAACCAGCAGTCGACCTCGTGGTCGGCGATCAGGCGCTTCAGCAACTCGCCGTATTCCGAGGGGTGACGCGGCATGAACGGGGCGCCGAAGCAGGTCGAGAAGGTCGCCTGCGGCTCGGTCACGCCCTTCTCGGTGCCGGCGACCTTGGCGGTGTAGCCGGACAGGAAGTGGTACATCGCCTGCGCCGGGGTCAGCTTGGCGATCGGCGGCATCACGCCGAAGGCGTCGGCGGTCAGCATGATGATGTTCTTCGGCTGCGGGGCACGGCCGGTCGCCGAGGCGTTCGGGATGAAGTGCAGCGGGTAGGCGCAGCGGGTGTTCTCGGTCTTCGAGCCGTCGTCGAAGTCCGGCTGGCGGGTCAGCGGGTCGATCGCGACGTTCTCGAGCACAGTGCCGAAGCGCTCGGTGGTGGCGTAGATCTCCGGCTCGGCCTCGCGGGAGAGGCGGATGGTCTTGGCGTAGCAGCCGCCCTCGAAGTTGAAGACGCCGTTCTCGGACCAGCCGTGCTCGTCGTCGCCGACGAGGGTGCGGGTCGGATCGGCCGACAGCGTGGTCTTGCCGGTGCCGGACAGGCCGAAGAACAGCGCGGTGTCGCCGGCCGGGCCGACGTTGGCCGAGCAGTGCATCGGCATCACGTTCTTGGCCGGCAGCAGGAAGTTCAGCATCGTGAAGACCGACTTCTTCATCTCGCCGGCATAGGACGTGCCGCCGATGAGGACGATCTTCCGGGTGAAGTCGCAGGCGATCACCGTCTCGGTGCGGACGCCGTGACGGGCCGGATCCGCCTTGAAGGACGGCAGGTCGATGATCGTCATCTGCGGCACGAAGGACAGCAGGTCCGCGCGGCCGGGACGGATCATCAGATTGCGGATGAAGAGCGAGTGCCAGGCGTACTCGGTCACCACGCGGGTCGGCAGGGCGTGGGCGTGCTCGGCGCCGCCGACGAGATCCTGGACGAACAGCTCGCGGCCCTTCGCATGGGCGAGGAAGTCGGCGTAGAGCAGCTCGAACTTCTCGGGCGACAGCGGCTTGTTGTTGTCCCACCAGACGGAGCCGTCGGTGGTGGCGTCGCGGACGACGAACTTGTCGTTCGGCGAGCGGCCGGTGTGGACGCCGGTTTCGACGGCGAAGGCGCCGCCGGCCGCCACGACACCCTCGCCGCGGCGGATGGCCTCTTCGTAGAGCTCGGGCTCGCCGAGGTTCCAGTACAGGGCGGACAGATCGGAGAGACCGGTCGTTTCGATGCCCTTGGCGGCGTTCCAGATGCCCGTCTGCTTCACGTCGATGAATCCCGTCGAGACGCCCGGCCGACGTTCGGTCGGCAGCTTGGCGAGGTGCCCCATGAACCGATCCGTCCGCGCATTTTTATGGGGGAACGGTACCGACCGGCGATGACGTATCCGCACCTTACGTAAACGGGAGGCACCTATGAAATGCCGCAACCGCCCGCCGTCCGGTGTCGAATGTTCAACAGAGCTACGCAGGCGAAGGTTCGCGAGCAAGTTGACCTTCGTCGCAAATACTTCGAACGACAGCCTTAAACGGTTGAATTTCACCGCGCATAGCCATTGGTAGCAGTGGCTGGACGGGTGCCGGGGGCGAATTTCTTTTCTTTCGCCCGGCGAACAAATCGCACGTCCAGCCGAGCTCGACTTGACGTTCACGTAAGGTCTGGACGACTACCGAGCTGCACAGCATCGGCGGCACGTGCAGGCGGCCCGGCCGCGACGCGGCCGGGAGCACGAACGAAGAGCGGAAGATCCGACGCCGGGCGGCTCAGCCGCGGGCCCGGGCGGCGTCGGCGAGGTCGCGCAGCGTCGCGCGGAGTTCGGCCGGGGCGCCCTGACGCGCGGGGAAGGCGAGCCGCACCACGGACTCGCCGTCCGAGAGGTCGAGGCCGTCCGGGTCGGCGGCGACGACGGTCCACGCGCCGTCGGGGCGGCCGAGGAGGCGCGTCGCCCACAGCCGCACGGTGTCGGCGTGACCCTCGTTGACGTGGCCGACCACGTCGGCCTCGGCGGCGGCGAAGGCGGCCGCGACGTCCTCGCCCGCGCGGAGGTCGTTGCCGGCGATGGTGTGGATCCGGCCGAAGCCGGCGACGAGATGGGCCCGATCGGTCGCGACCCGCATCATGCCGAAGTCGGCGAAGGCGGCGTAGCCCTCGGCCTCGGGGTGCCGGGCGAGGAAGCGCCCGCGGGCGTGGGCGAGGTCTGCGCTCTCGCCGTCGAGACGGGCGGCGCGGCCCTCGACGGTCAGCCGGGCACCGGCGAGCGGGTCGCCGCCCTCCCCGCCCGGGGCGACCAGCAGCAGCGCGCAGCGGCCGTCGCGGTCGAGGTTGCGGGTGTGGACCGCGAGCCTCGAGACCATGAGCAGCGGGTCGCCGGCGGCGTCGGTCGCCACCGTGACGAGGCTGGCGAAGGGGGCGCCGTCCTCGCCGAGGGTGGCGAGCGATCCCGTGGACGCGGCGCGCAGCACGGCGCGGGCGGCGGCGATCGGGTCGAAGGGCGCGTCGGTCATCGGCAGTGTCTCCTCGACCGGCCGCGCCGGGCGGCCGGTTTGTCTTTCCACCCGGGCCGAGACTATAGTCGCGCCCGCCGAACCGTCACCCCGGAACACGGAGCCTCCGGACGAGTGCGGACAGGCGGGGAGTGGAGCCGCGTTGACCATTCAGAGACCGAACGTGCCGGCGGACGCCGAGGGCGGATCCGCGGCTTGGCACGTCCTCAGGACGGCGTCGCTGGCCTGGCCCATCATCCTGTCGCGCGCGGGTCTCGTCGTGCTGTTCACCGCCGACACGGTGGTGACGGGCCGCGTCGGCGGCCTGGAGCTCGCCGGCCTCGGGCTCGGCGTCGCACCGCTGCTCGTGGTTCTGCTGGTCACGCTCGGCGCGATGCAGGCGACGGTGGTGCTCGCCGCCCAGTCGATCGGCGCCGGCCGTCCGGGCGCGATCGGCGACATCCTGCGCGCCGGCTTCGTCAACGCACTGCTGCTCGGCATCGGCGCTGCGGCGCTGTCGCTGTTCGCCGAGGACTTCTTCGTGGCGACCGGTCAGGCGCCCGACGTCGCGGCGGTCGCGGCGGCGGTGGCGCGCCAGTTCGCCTGGGGCATGCCCGGCCAGCTCCTGTTCATCACCGCCAACATGATCCTGGAGGCGACCGAGCGGCCGCGGGTCGGCATGGTGATCATCCTCGGCGCCAACCTCGTCAACGTCGTCCTCGACGGCGTGCTGGTGCTCGGCTGGGGCGGGCTGGTCGAGACCGGCGGCGCGGCGACCGCGATGGCGACGTCGTCGGTGGTGCGCTGGGGCGCCTTCGCCGCGGCGCTCGCCGTGCTCCTCGCCGACGAGGGCCGCAACGGCGGCCGCTACGGCATCCGCGCCCCGCTTTCGGCGTGGGTCCGCTGCTTCGTCGCCGCGGGCGGCGAGACCGGACGCACGATCCGTCGCCTCGGCCTGCCGATGGGGCTGGGCCAGGGCGTCGAGAGCGCGGCCTTCGCGGCGCTGGTGTTCATGGCCGGCCTGATCGGCACCGCCGCGCTCGCCGCCCACCAGACCACCATGACGGTGATGGCCCTGGTCTACATGAACGCGGTCGGCGTCGGCGGCGCGGCCTCGATCCGGGTCGGCAACGCGGTCGGACGCCGCCATCCGCGCGCACTCGCCCGCGCCGGCTGGAGCGCGATCGGCCTCGGCGGGCTCCTGTCCGGCCTCTGCGGCGTCGTGGTGGCGGCGGCGCCCGGAGCGGTGGCCGGCCTCGTCACCGCCGATCCCGCCGCGCTCGCGATCGCGACGCGGACGCTCGGGATCGCCGGTTGGCTGCTCGCGCTCGACTCCACCATGGGCGTCGCCATGGGGGCGCTGCGCGGCCTCGGCGACGTCTGGATGCCGACGCTGCTGCAGGCGGCGGCGTTCTGGTTCGTCGCGGTGCCGGTGGCCTGGCTCGCCGGCTTCCACCTCGACGGCGGCGCGGTCGGATTGTTCGTCGGCATGGGCGCGGGCATCATCGCCTCCAACGCGCTGCTGCTGCCGCGCTTCGCGGTCGCGAGCCGGGCGGCGGTGCGCCGGCTCGAGAAGGCCGCCGGGACCGCCTGACGACGGCCGCCGCCATATTTTTCGCTCATTTGTCGGCGGAAACGACGGAGGCGGGTGTATGATCGCCGCCGACGACCGGGCGGAATCGCCCGTGGGACAAGGAGTTCTCATGCCGACCATCGCGCTCGTCGACGACGACCGTAACATCCTGACCTCGGTGTCGATCGCACTGGAGGCGGAGGGCTACCGCGTCGACACCTACACCGACGGCGCGTCGGCCCTGGACGGTCTCGCCCAGTCCCCGCCGGACATGGCGATCCTCGACATCAAGATGCCGCGCATGGACGGCATGGAGCTCCTGCGCCGGCTGCGCCAGCGCACCGACATGCCGGTGATCTTCCTCACCTCCAAGGACGACGAGATCGACGAGCTGTTCGGCCTGAAGATGGGCGCCGACGACTTCATCCGGAAGCCGTTCAGCCAGCGCCTGCTGGTCGAGCGCGTGCGCGCCGTGCTCCGCCGTGCCGCCCCGCGCGACGCCACCGCGCCGAAGCCGACCGACGCCGCCAAGACGATCGAGCGCGGCGCCCTCGTCATGGACCAGGAGCGCCACACCTGCACCTGGAACGGCCAGAACGTCACGCTGACCGTGACCGAGTTCCTGATCCTGTTCGCGCTCGCCCAGCGCCCCGGCGTGGTCAAGAGCCGCAACGCGCTGATGGACGCCGCCTACGACGATCAGGTCTACGTCGACGACCGCACCATCGACAGCCACATCAAGCGGCTGCGCAAGAAGTTCAAGGCGATCGACGACGACTTCGACATGATCGAGACGCTCTACGGCGTCGGCTACCGTTTCAAGGAGACCTGAGGGCCGCCCGGCCACAGGCCGGCCGCACCCCCGCGATCCCATGACCGCAGAGACCGAGGCCCGCCCCGCGCCCGAGCGCAAGCGTTCCGCCGCGAGGGCGCGGGCGCGGCGATTCTTCGTGACGCGCTTCGCCCGGCTCGTCGGCGGCACCGCCTTCTCCAGCCTGACCCGGCGCATCCTGGTGCTGAACCTCGCCGGGCTGATCGCGCTGGTGTCGGGCATCCTCTACCTCAACCAGTTCCGCGCCGGCCTGACCGACGCCCGGGTCGAGAGCCTGTCGACCCAGGGCGAGATCATCGCCGGCGCCATCGCCGCCTCGGCGACCGTCGAGACCAACTCGATCACCATCGACCCGGAGAAGCTGCTGCGCCTGCAGGCGGGCCAGTCGCTCTCGCCGACCGACGACCTCGAATCGCTCGACTTCCCGATCAATCCCGAGCGCGTCGCCCCGATCCTCCGGCGGCTGATCTCGCCGACGCGGACGCGGGCGCGGATCTACGACCGCGACGGCGTGCTGATCCTCGATTCGCGCTTCCTCTACTCGCGCGGCCAGGTGCTGCGCTTCGATCTGCCGCCACCCGAGCCGGCCGAGCCGCCGCTGTGGCGGCGCTGGTGGGACGGCGCGGTGTTCTGGCTGCGCCGCTCGGACTATCCGGTCTACCAGGAGCTCGGCGGCTCCAACGGCAAGGAATATCCCGAGGTCGCCAACGCGCTCGACGGCTCGCCGGCGAGCGTGGTGCGCGTCAACGACCGCGGCGAGCTGATCGTGTCGGTGGCGGTGCCGATCCAGCGCTACCGCGTCATCCTCGGCAGCCTGCTGCTCTCGACCCAGGGCGGCGACATCGACGACATCGTCACCGCCGAGCGCCTCGCCATCGTGCGCGTGTTCCTGGTCGCCGCCGGCGTGACGGCGGTGCTGTCGATCCTGCTCGCCGGCACCATCGCCGCACCGCTGCGCCGGCTCGCGGCTGCGGCCGACCGGGTCCGCCGCGGCGTCAAGCAGCGCGAGGAGATCCCGGCCTTCGAGCGCGAGGACGAGATCGGCCACCTCGCCCGCGCCTTCCGCGACATGACCAACGCGCTCTACAATCGCATGGACGCGATCGAGAGCTTCGCCGCCGACGTCTCCCACGAACTCAAGAACCCGCTGACCTCGCTGCGCAGCGCCGTCGAGACACTGCCGCTCGCCCGCAACGAGCGCAGCCGGGAACGCCTGCTCGAGATCATCCAGCACGACGTCAAGCGGCTCGACCGGCTGATCACCGACATCTCCGACGCCTCCCGCCTCGACGCCGAACTCGCCCGCGAGGACGCGGTGCCGGTGGACGTCGGCAAGCTGCTCCAGGGCGTCGTCGCGATCGCGCGCGAATCGAGCCGGCACGCCGGCATCGACGTGGCGCTGACCGTCCGGCCCGGCAAGGACAAGGCGCCGCTCCTGGTGCTCGGCCACGACAGCCGGCTCGGTCAGGTGTTCGACAACCTGATCGACAACGCCAAGTCGTTCTCCCCGGCCGGCGGCACCGTCCGCGTCACCGCGCGCCGGTCGGGCCGGCGGGTCGAGATCGTGGTCGACGACGACGGGCCCGGCATCCGCGCCGAGAAGATCGAACGCATCTTCGAGCGCTTCTACACCGACCGTCCGGAGGGCGAGGGCTTCGGCAACAACTCCGGCCTCGGCCTGTCGATCTCGCGCCAGATCGTCGAGGCGCACCAGGGCACGATCGCCGCCGACAACCGCCGCGACGACGCGTCCGATCCCGACCGGGTCACCGGCGCGCGCTTCATCGTCTCGCTGCCGGCCGAATCGTGAGCGCGCCGCCGGCCCTCGAACCGACGGTCCACGCCGGCGCGATCCTGATCGGCGACGTCGGCATCCTGATCCGCGGCCCCTCGGGCTCCGGCAAGAGCGCCCTCGCCCTCGCGCTGATCGAGCGAGCGCGGCAGCGTGGCCGGCTCGGCGCGCTCGTCGCCGACGACCGGGTGATCCTCGCGGTGCACGGCGGCCGGCTCGTCGCCCGGGCGCCGGCGACGATCGCCGGTCTGGTCGAGCGGCGCGGCCGCGGCATCGAGGCGCGGGACCACGAGCCCGCCTGCGTCGTCCGGCTGGTCGTCGACCTCGTCGAGACGGTGGAGCGGATGCCCGAGCCCGATGCCTTCGCCACCGCGATCCTCGGGGTCGCGCTGGCGCGCCAGCCGGTGCCGGCGCGGAGCCTCGCGGTGGCAGTTCCGCTGGTGGAGGCCGCGATTTCGCCCGACCCGCGCCGACCGCAACGCGAAACCGCATTGCAGCACGGAACCGAAAAGCTCTTGCGCTCGCAACGCGACTGGTGAAGATGGGCGTCCGTTCCGGCCGGCGGCCGGACGCCCGACCGTGGTCCCGCACCCGGCACGGGTCTCTTGGGGGAGACGGACGGACAGAATGATAGGCTTGGTTCTCGTGACCCACGGGCGTCTCGCGGACGAATTCCGCGCCGCGCTCGAGCACGTCGTGGGTCCGCAGTCCAACCTGGAGACGATCTGCATCGGCCCCGAGGACGACATGGAACAGCGGCGGCACGACATCATCGCCGCGGTGGGCCGTGTCGACGAGGGCCAGGGCGTCGTCGTCCTGACCGACATGTTCGGCGGCACGCCGTCCAACCTCGCCATATCGGTGATGGACAGTGGCGAAATCGAGGTGATCGCCGGCGTGAACCTTCCGATGCTGGTCAAGCTCGCCAGCGTGCGCATCGACAAGCCGCTGGCCGCCGCGGTCACCGACGCCCGCGACGCCGGCCGCAAGTACATCAGCGTCGCGAGCCAGGTGCTCTCCGGACAATGACCGACACGACCGGCGCGCTCGTCGCGGACCTTCCGATCGTCAACCGCAAGGGCCTGCACGCCCGTGCCTCGGCCAAGTTCGTCCAGCTGGTCGACCGCTTCGACGCCGAGGTCACCGTCTCGCGCGACGGTCAGAGCGTGTCCGGCACCTCGATCATGGGCCTGATGATGCTCGGCGCCGGCATCGGCTGCAGCATCACGGTCGCCTGCTCCGGCCCCGAAGCCGAGGCCGCCATGGCCGCGATCGTCGAGCTCGTCGGCAGCCGCTTCGGCGAGGACGAATAGCGTCGACCTACCGCGGTCACGCCGCTCCGGCGGTGGCGCGGAAGTCGATCTCCACCACGAGCCGGCCGTCCTCGGCGGTCCGCGTCCAGGTCCCCGAGAGCTGGCCGGTCACCAGCGCGTCGATCAGCCGCGTGCCGAAGCCGGCCCGGATGGGCGTCTCCGGCAGCACGATGTCGCGCTCGGACCAGACCAGACGGATCCGCCCGCCCTCCGCCGTCCAGGTCACCGCGAGATGGCCGTCGCCGGAGAGCGCGCCGTATTTCAGCGCGTTGGTGGCGAGTTCGTGCAGCACGAGGCCGACGGCGTAGGCGCGGTCGTCGTCGAGGTCGACGTCGGGACCGGACGTCTCGACGCGCTCGCCCGCCGCCGCGCCGACCTGCCCGAGTTCGCTGCCGACCAGTTCGGCCAGCGAGGTGTGGTCGCGGTGCGAGGCGACCAGGAGGTCCTGCGCCGCGGCCATCGCCTGCAGCCGGCCGCCGAAGGCGTCGAGGAAGGCCGGCAGGTCCGGCGCCGCCCGGCCGGTCAGCCGCGCGATCGACTGGATCCGGCCGATCGCGTTCTTGAGGCGATGGCGCATCTCCTGGAGCACGAGGTCCTTCTCGGCCGCCGCCCGCCGTTCCGTCTCCGACAGGGCCGCCGCGGCGGCGAGTTCGCGCGCCTGGGCGCGGCCCGACCACAGTACGAGCGCGGCGAGGCCGAAGCCCATCGCCAGCACCACCGCCGCGGGATCGAACGCCTCGCTCGCCCCGCCGGGTGCGACCGCGAGCGACAGGTGGAGGGCGCGGCCGGCGACGTCGATGCTGCGGACGTAGGCGCCGCGGAAGGCCTCGTCCGGGGCATTGGCGAACATCACCCCGCCGGTACGGCCGTCGCGCAGGCGCATCAGGAGGGCGATCGGCGACACGCGGTCCTGGGCGCGCCGCATCAGGTCGCCGGCCCGGAAGGGGGCGTAGACGAAGCCGAGGATCGGCCCGCGGCCGGCGACGCCCGCCGCCGGGCGGGCGAACACCGGCACGTAGATCAGGAAACCGGTCTGGCGGCGGGCGTCGATCTCCTGGACGAGGTGCACCGGCCCCGAGGCCCGCGCCTCGTTGGCGCTCCAGGCCTCCGCCATCGCCTTGCGGCGGACCGGCTCGCTCCACATGTCGAAGCCGAGCGCCGCGGCGTTGCGGCCGTCCTGAGGCTCGAGCAGTACGATCGGGAAGCGCATCTCCTGGTCCGTCGCCGGCCAGGGCTCGACGTGCCGGCCGTAGTTCGCCGCGAGCCGCGCGGTCGCCGCCGCCGGATCGGCGGCGGGCACCGCCATCGCGAAACCGACGCCCTGGATGCCGGGGATGCGGTGCTCGACGTCGACGGCACCGAGGAAGCGCCGCAGTGCGTCGCGGTCGACCTTGCCGCCGGCGGCGTCGAAGAAGCCGGCGGCGGCGCGCAGCAGGTTGACGTGCTCGCGGATGCGGGATTCCAGCCGGCTGGCGGCCTGCCCGAGCAGCGCGGTGCGCCGGACGTCGTCGGCGCCGCGGATGGCGTCGGCCATGTAGACGGACAGCGCCAGCACGGCGAGCGCGACCAGATAGGTCGCGACCGGGGCCCGCCGGCGCCGGCGGGCGTCGCCTCCTTCGTGCGCGGTCGGCGTCGTCACGATGCCGTCGCCCCCCTCCCCCGTCGTCTCCCCCACCGGGCCGGGCACCCGACGCAGCCCCGGCCCTCCCCTCGCGACCGGCGGCGCCCGGCGCTCGCCCCGCCTCAGCGCCGTCCGAACAGCCGCTCGATGTCCCCCAGCTTCAACTCTACGAAGGTCGGCCGGCCGTGGTTGCACTGGCCGGACGACGGCGTCGCCTCCATCTCGCGCAAGAGCGCGTCCATCTCCTCGACGCGCAGACGCCGGCCGGCGCGCACCGAGCCGTGGCAGGCCATGGTGGCGGCGACGTGGTCGAGCCGCTCGGCGAGCCGGGTCGCCTGATCCCATTCGGCGAGGTCGTCGGCGAGGTCGCGCACCAGCGCGGCGGCGTCGATCCGGCCGAGCAGCGCCGGCACTTCGCGCACGGCGACGGCGCCGGGGCCGAACGACTCGACCACGAGGCCGAGGGCGGCGAGTTCGTCGGCGCGGGCGAGCAGGCGGTCGACGTCCTCCTCGGCCATGTCGACGACCTCGGGGATCAGCAGCATCTGCGTCGTCACGCCCGCCGCCATCTGCGCCTTCAGCCGCTCGTAGACCAGCCGCTCGTGGGCGGCGTGCTGGTCGACGATGACGAGGCCGTCGGTGGTCTGGGCGACGATGTAGGTCTCGTGGACCTGGGCGCGCGGAGCGCCGAGCGGACGGGCGAGCCGGTCGGGCGAGGGTTCGGCGGCATCGGCGCGGGCGTCGGCCGAGACGGCGCCGGCGACAGCGTCGAAGCGCGGCTGCACCGGGTTGGCGAAGCCGGCTGGGCGCACCTCGGTCGGCAGCGGCCGTTCCGGCGCCGAGCGCCAGTCGAAGGCGGCGGCCGGCCGCGACGACCACGACAGCGCCGATCCCGGCCGGCGCGCGCCGGAGGCGACCGGCGGCGGATCGGCGGCGATCGCCTCGGCGAGGGCGTCGAGCGTGGCGGCGCCGTGGGTCGACGAGGCGCGGTGGCCGGCGAGCGCGTGGGCCTGCCGCAGCGCGCCGACGATCAGGCCGCGCACGAGGCCGGGATCGCGGAAGCGGACGTCGGCCTTGGTCGGGTGGACATTGACGTCGACCTCGTGCGGGTCGATCTCGAGGTAGAGCGCCACGGCGGGATAGCGGTCGCGCGCCATCACGTCGGCGTAGCCGGCGCGGACGGCGCCGAGCAGCAGCTTGTCCTGCACCGGCCGGCCGTTGACGAAGAGATACTGCGCCAGCGAGTTGGCCTTCTGGAAGGTGCCGAGACCGGCGAGGCCGGAGAGGCGCACGCCCTCGCGCACCGCCTCGATCGGGATGGCGTTCTCGGCGAACTCCCGCCCCATCACCTGACCGATCCGCACCGCCGGATCGCCGTTCCGGACCGCCGGATAATCGAGCGGCGCGCGGTCGGCGCCGGCGATCTCGAAGCGCACCGCCGGGTGGGCGAGCGCGAGGCGCTTGACGATCTCGGTGGCGGCGCCGGCCTCGGCGCGGTCGGTCTTCAGGAACTTCAGCCGCGCCGGCGTCGCGAAGAACAGGTTTCGGACCTCGACGCGGGTGCCGGCGGCGAGCGCGACCGGCCGCGGGCCGTCCTTGGCGCCGCCGGAGACGGTCAGGCCCCAGCCGTGCGGCTCGTCGGCGTGGCGCGTCTCGATCGCGAGTTCGGCGACCGAGCCGATCGAGGGCAGCGCCTCGCCGCGAAAGCCGAGGGTGCGGATGTCGAGGAGGTCATCCTCGCGCAGCTTCGAGGTGCAGTGGCGCTCGACCGCGAGTTCGAGATCGGGCCGCGTCATGCCGGCGCCGTCGTCGGCGACGCGGATCAGCGTCTTGCCGCCGCCCGCGGTCACGACCTCGATCCGGCGCGCGCCGGCGTCGAGCGCGTTCTCCACCAGCTCCTTGACGACGCTGGCGGGACGCTCGATCACCTCGCCGGCGGCGATGCGGTTGATCGTGGACTCGGAAAGCTGACGGACTGCCATTGCGACCCCGGTTGGAGGCTGGCCGCGGATCATGCCGGATTCGAGGCGGCGGCGGAACGGGCGGCGCAGCGCTTCCCCCAGCCGCGTCCGCGGCGACCCCGGCTTGACCCGAAGCCGCGCGCATTCTACCCGTCGGCGATCATGAAGACAGTCACGCTCGTTCCCGGCCTCTCCGTCCTCGCCGATCGCTACCGCGCCGTCGTCTGCGACGTCTGGGGCGTGCTCCACAACGGCGTCGTCGGCTATGGCGAGGCGGGCGAGGCGCTCCGCCGCTTCCGCGCCGACGGCCGGCCGGTGGTGCTGCTCACCAACGCGCCGCGCCCGGCGTACGAGGTCGAGGCGATCCTGGCCCGGTTCGGGATCCCGCGCGACGCCTACGACTGCATCGTCACCTCGGGCGACGCCTGCCGCGGCCATCTGAAGCGCGAGGGCGCGGTCCGGGTGCTGCACCTCGGCCCGCCGCGCGACCTGCCGCTGTTCGAGGGCCTGAAGCTCGACCTCGTCGGCGAGGAGGAGGCCGAACTCGTCGTCTGCACGGGCCTCTTCGACGACGACACCGAGACCGCCGAGGACTATCGCGCCCTGCTCGGCCGCTGCCTCGCGCGCGGACTGCGGATGTTCTGCGCCAACCCGGACATCGTGGTCGAGCGCGGCGACCGGCTGATCTACTGCGCCGGCGCGATCGCCCAACTCTACGACGATATGGGCGGGGAGACGGTGATGTTCGGCAAGCCGCACAAGCCGGTCTACGACATCGCCCTCGAGACGGTGGCCGAGATCGCCGGCGAGCCGATCGCCCACCACGACGTGCTGGCGATCGGCGACGCGCTGCCGACCGACGTCAAGGGTGCCTGGGGCCAGGGCTTGCCGGTTCTGATGGTGACGGCCGGCATCCACGCCGCCGACTTCGGGCCGGCCGACGCGCCGGATCCGGCGGCGGTCGCCAAGCGGCTCGCGATCGAGGGGCTGGAGATCACGGCGGCGGTGCCGCGTCTCGTCTGGTGAGGCGGGCGCCCGGGCGGGCGCACCGTCGACGGCGCGCCGCGGTCAGGCCAGCAGCGCGTCGATGTCGTCCTGGCTGACGCCCTCGCCCTTGAGCTGGGGGCCGTGCAGGATCAGTTCGCGGCGGCGGCGTTCCTCCGCGGTCTCCTCGTCGGGTGCCGGCGGCTGGTCGCTCGGCACCAGTTTCAGACGTTCCACCAACTGGCTGATGCGCGTGTCGAGGTGGTTCAGGGTCTGCACCACCTTGGAGATGCGCTGGCCGGTGATGTCCTGGAACGAGCAGGCCTCGAAGATCTCGACCACCTTGTCGTTGACCAGCGCCTGGAAGGCGTCCTGATCCGACGGGTCGGCGCCCATGATCTCCTCGGCCGCCGACATGATGGCGTTGGTGGCGGTCTCGGTAGCCTCGACGATGGCGTCGAGTTCGCGGCCGGCGGCGGGAATGCGGTCGTAGCGCATGTCCGCCAGCTTGATGTCGCCGATGTCCTTCTTCATCGAAGCGATCATGCCGGCCATCTCGCCGAGTTCGGCGTAGACGCTGACGTCGATCGGATGGATGTAGCTGCGCAGCGTGTCGGTCATGGCCTCGGCGAGGCGCATGACGTCCTCGAGCGAGATCTCCGCACCCTTGCGGTCGTTGCGCAGGTAGTCGATCACGCGAGCCATGTGCTCGGCGGTCATGTCGGCCATGATAGGCAGTTCCCTCCGTTCCGGCGCGATCGGAGATCGCGCCGGCTACGCCCCCGTTTCCCCCCGGCGGGCCGTCGATCGCTGGGTCGCCGGGGCCGGCGGGCTCAGTCGCCGAACACGGCCTCGATCTTGCCCTTCAGCGTCTGCGCGTTGAACGGCTTGACGATGTAGTTGTTCACGCCCGCCTTCTTCGCCGCGATGACGTTCTCCGTCTTGGACTCGGCGGTCACCATGATGAAGGGCGTCTTGGCGAGGCTGGTGTCGGCACGGACCTGCTTCAGCAGCTCGTAGCCGGTCATGGGCTCCATGTTCCAGTCGGAGATGACGAGCCCGTAGCGGCGCTCGCGCATCTTGCCGAGGGCCTCGGTGCCGTCGGAGGCCTCGTCCACGTCCTCGAAACCCAGCTGCTTCAGCAGGTTCCGGATGATTCGGATCATGGTCTTGTAGTCGTCGACCACGAGAACCGGGATCGAAGTGTCCAGGGCCATCGTCTACTCCAAACAAGGCGCGGCACGCCTCCGGCCGCGTTGACTTTGAGCCGTCATCTCTCGTCGCGCCGCATCCGTCCGTTTCCGGCGGATACGCCCCGCTTCAGTTGCGACACTACGGTAAGGACCTGAAAAGTCGGTTAATCCGGCGGGACCCTCGGAAAGACGTGAAACGGGGTCGCGAAAACCGCTCGTTCATCTCGTCGCATGGACCAATTGGTCGGTTGCGCGGGGCCCGGCTCCGGCGCCATTCCTGGCGCGCGCCGGCGAGCGGGCGCTGGACGGAGAGACGAGACGATGGCCTTCGCGGAGATCACCCAGTACTGCTTCGAGGACCTCGCGGTCGGCATGCGCGAGACCTACCTCAAGACCGTGATGGATTCCGACGTCATCGGCTTCGCGCAGCTGTCCGGCGACCGCAATCCGATCCACCTGTCGGAGCATTTCGCCGCCCGCACCCGCTTCGGCGGCCGCATCGCGCACGGGCTCTACACCGCCAGCCTGATTTCGGCCGTGCTCGGCATGCGCCTGCCCGGTCCCGGCGCGGTCTATCTGTCGCAGACGCTGAACTTCAAGGCGCCGGTCAGGATCGGCGACGTCATCGCCGTGTCGGTCGAGGTGGTCGAACTGCTCGAGAAGGGCGCCCGCGCCCGCCTGCACTGCGAGGCCCGCGTCGACGCCGCCGTCGTCCTCGAGGGCGAGGCGATGGTCAAGGTGCCGCGCCGCGCCGAGATCGAGGCGATCGCGCGGGAGTGACGGCGCCCCCTCCCCTGCGCCGGCCGGCTTGACGGCCGGGCGGGTGCGGTGCGAGGGTCCGCCGCGCCGGACGCGACGTCCGGACACGGCCGGCCCTCCGGACCCGCCGTCCCCGCCGCAGTCGCATCGGATCCATGCCGGGCTCGTCCTTCCTCGTCCACGACCTCGCCCTCGCCGACGGCGCCGCGGGTCTGCCGTCCGTCCTTTCCGGTGCGGTCGTCGCGATCGGCAACTTCGACGGCGTGCACCGCGGCCATCAGGCGGTGCTGGAGGCGGCGCGCGCCGAGGCCGACCGCCGCGGCGCGCCCGCCGTGGTGCTCACCTTCGAGCCGCACCCGCGCGACGTCTTCAAGCCCGACGAGAAGGTGTTCCGGCTGACCCCGCCGCACGTCAAGGCGCGGATCGCCGAGGCGCTCGGCTTCGACGGCCTCGTCACCCTCGGTTTCGACCGCGCCCTCGCCGCCGTGCCGGCCGAGGACTTCGTCGCCGACGTGCTGGTGCGCCGGCTCGCCATCGTCGGCGTCGCGGTCGGCTGGAACTTCCACTTCGGCGCCCGCCGCGGCGGCACGCCGGACCGGCTCGCCGAACTCGGCGCGCTGGAGGGCTTCGCGGTCGAGATCGTGCAGCCCTTCGCCGACGAGGGCGGCACGGCGGTGTCGTCGAGCCGGATCCGCGGCCTGATCGCGGACGGGGCGGTCGGCGAGGCCGCCGGCTTGCTCGGCTACCGCTGGTTCTTCGAGGGCACCGTGGTCGACGGCGACAAGCGCGGCCGCACCATCGGCTATCCCACGGCCAACGT
The DNA here is from genome assembly GCF_004362745.1 of Oharaeibacter diazotrophicus. NCBI lineage: Bacteria > Pseudomonadati > Pseudomonadota > Alphaproteobacteria > Hyphomicrobiales > Pleomorphomonadaceae > Oharaeibacter > Oharaeibacter diazotrophicus. Next base: position 418,764 of record NZ_SNXY01000009.1, read on the forward strand.
CCGCCTACCCGCCGAGACCCGGCTCGCCCACGGCATCTACGCCGTGCTGATCGAGATCGACGGCGAGACCCGCCACGGCGTCGCCAGCTTCGGCCGCCGGCCGACCTTCGACAACGGCGCACCGGTGTTCGAGACCTACGTGTTCGACTTCGCCGGCGACCTTTACGGCCGCACCGTCGCGGTCACGCCGGTGTCGTACCTCCGCCCGGAGATGCGCTTCGACGGCGTCGCCGCCCTGGTCGCGCAGATGGACCTCGACGCCGCCGAGGCCCGCACCCTGCTCGCCGCGCTCACGCCGCTCACCCCGCTCGACCGCGCCCTCCACTTCGCCTGAGGGCGGGGGCGGCGAGGCCGCGCGGTTTCCCCCTTCAATTCCCCGGCGGATCCCGCTAGAACCTCGCGCCATGTCGACTTCTCCGGTCGCCGCCCCGCGGCGTGTCCCGATCGCCCGAATTACCGGCCCGGCCCTCGCCGTCCGCGCCTGACCACGGGCGCGCGCCGAGGGTCCGGGATGCCGAACCCGTGCCGGCGACGCGACATCCGCCGGCTCCACGACCGCCCTTCCGCCGGACGAGACCTTCCGATGACCGACCGCCAGCCCGAGACGGCCCGCGACTATTCCGAGACGCTGAACCTGCCCGTGACCGAGTTCCCGATGCGCGCCGGCCTGCCGCAGAAGGAGCCGGCGCTGATCGCGCGCTGGGACGGCATGAACCTCTACGCCCGCCTCCGCGAGAGCGCCGCAGGCCGTCCGAAGTTCGTGCTGCACGACGGCCCGCCCTACGCCAACGGCAACCTGCACATCGGCCACGCGCTCAACAAGACGCTGAAGGACATCGTCACCCGGTCGCACCAGATGCTGGGTTACGACAGCAACTACGTGCCCGGCTGGGACTGCCACGGCCTGCCGATCGAGTGGAAGGTCGAGGAGCGCTACCGCGCCGACGGCAAGAACAAGGACGAGGTGCCGATCAACGACTTCCGCGCCGAGTGCCGCGCCTATGCCGAGCACTGGGTCGGGGTGCAGGCGGCGGAGTTCCGCCGCCTCGGCGTCGAGGGCGATTTCGCGCGCCCCTACACCACCATGGCCTTCTCCGCCGAGGCGATCATCGCCAGGGAACTGCTGAAGTTCGCCGTGAGCGGCCAGCTCTACCGCGGCTCCAAGCCGGTGATGTGGTCGGTGGTCGAGAAGACCGCGCTCGCCGAAGCCGAGATCGAGTACGAGGAGTACCAGAGCGACACGATCTTCGTGAAGTTCCCGGTCACCACGGGTGACGGGGCGCTCGCCGGTGCGGCCGTGGTGATCTGGACGACCACCCCCTGGACCATGCCGGGCAACCGCGCGATCAGCTACTCGAACAAGATCGGCTACGGTCTCTACGAGGTCACCGACGCGCCCGAGAACAACTGGGCGAAGATCGGCGAGCGCTACGTGCTGGCCGACGCGCTCGCCGAGGGCGTGTTCAAGGCGGCCAAGGTCGGCGCCTTCGCGCGCCTTGCCGACGTCTCGCCGGATCTCCTGGCCGGGCTCGTCTGCGCCCATCCGCTGAAGGGCCTCGGCGGCGGCTACGGGTTCGCCGTCCCCCTCCTCGACGGCGACCACGTCACCGACGAGACCGGCACGGGCTTCGTGCACACCGCGCCCGGCCACGGCACCGACGACTTCGAGATCTGGACCGCGAACGCGCGCGCGCTCGCCGAGCGCGGCATCGACACCGCGATCCCGTTCACCGTCGACGACGACGGCTTCCTGACCCGCGAGGCGCCCGGCTTCGAGGGCCGGCGCGTCATCACCGACAAGGGCGACAAGGGCGACGCCAACCAGGCGGTGATCGAGGCGCTGGCCGCCGCCGGCGCCATGGTCGCGCGCGGGCGGCTGAAGCACCAGTATCCGCATTCCTGGCGCTCCAAGAAGCCGGTGATCTTCCGCAACACGCCGCAGTGGTTCATCCACATGGACCGCGCCATCGACCGCCCGGGCGACACCCTGCGCACCCGCGCCCTCGCGGCGATCGAGGCGACGGAGTTCTACCCGCCGACCGGCCGCAACCGGCTCACCGGCATGATCGCGAACCGGCCGGACTGGGTGGTGTCGCGTCAGCGCGCCTGGGGCGTGCCGATCGCGGTGTTCCGCCACAAGGACACCGGCGCGCTGATCCCCGGCGCGGACTTCGCCCGCAACGACGACTACGTCGCCCGCGTCGACGCGGCCTTCCGCGCCGAGGGCGCCGACGCGTGGTTCGCCGACGGCGCGGCCGAGCGCTTCCTCGGCGGCCTCGTCGACGACGTCGGGTCCTACGAGCAGGTCCGGGACATCCTCGACGTCTGGTTCGATTCCGGCTCGACCCAGGCCTTCGTGCTGGAGCAGCGGCCCGACCTGAAGTGGCCGGCCGACGTCTATCTCGAGGGCTCGGACCAGCACCGCGGCTGGTTCCACTCCTCGCTGCTCGAGAGCTGCGGCACCCGCGGCCGGGCGCCCTACGACGTCCTCGTCACCCACGGCTTCACCATGGCCGAGGACGGGCGGAAGATGTCGAAGTCGCTCGGCAATCAGGTGTTCCCGCAGGACGTGATCGCCCAGTCGGGCGCCGACATCCTCCGGCTCTGGGTCGCCTCGACCGACTATGCCGAGGACCAGCGCATCGGCAAGGAGATCCTGAAGACCGTCACCGACACCTACCGCAAGATCCGCAACACCCTGCGCTGGATGCTCGGCACGCTCGCCCACGACGACGGCTCGTCGATGCCGGTCGCCGAGATGCCCGAGCTCGAGCGGCTGATGCTGCACCGGCTCGCCGAACTCGACGAGGTCGTGCGCGCCGGCTACCGCGGCTTCGACTACAAGCGCATCCACGCCCAGCTGTCGCAGTTCATGACGGTGGAGCTGTCGGCCTTCTACTTCGACGTCCGCAAGGACGCGCTCTACTGCGACCCCGCCGGCTCGGTGCGCCGGCGCGCCGCGCTCGAGGTGGTGCGCCACCTCTATCGCTGCCTCGTCACCTGGATGGCGCCGCTGATGCCGTTCACCATGGAGGAGGCCTGGCTCGACCGGCATCCGGGCGAGACCTCGTCGGTGCACCTGCAGCTGTTCCCGGACATCCCGGCCGGCTGGCGCGACGACGAGCTCGCGGAGAAGTGGACGAAGATCCGCCGCGTGCGCCGGGTGGTCACCGGCGCGCTCGAGGTCGAGCGCGCGGCCAAGCGGATCGGCTCGTCGCTGGAGGCGGCGCCGGTCGTCCACGTCGCCGACCCCGAGCTGCGCGCCGCGCTCGACGGCGTCGACCTCGCGGAGATCGCGATCACCTCGCAGATCATGGTGTCCGACGCGCCGGCGCCGCCCGGGGCCTTCCGCCTCGACGACGTCGCCGACGTCGCCGTGGTCCCGGCGCTCGCCGAGGGTCGCAAGTGCGCGCGGTCGTGGAAGATCCTGCCCGAGGTCGGCACCGATCCGGACTATCCGGACCTGACGCTGCGCGACGCCGAGGCCGTGCGCGCCTTCGACGCCGCCCGGTCGGCCGCATGAGCGGGGCGGAGGCGCCGCGCGCGCCGATCGCCCTGGCGCTCGCCGTGACGGTGGCGGCACTCGTCGTCGATCAGGCGAGCAAGCTCTGGATCCTGAAGGGCACCGATCTCGCCGACGGCGGCGCGATCGGGCTCCTGCCGGTGCTCGACCTCGTGCTGGTGTGGAACCGCGGCATCTCCTACGGGCTGTTCCAGCAGGACGATCCGGTCGGGCGCTGGGGGTTGGTCGGCTTCACGGTGCTGGCCGCCGTGGTGCTGTCGGTGTGGATGCTCAGGACGAATCGCCGCCTCGTCGCCGCCAGTCTGGCGCTGATCGTCGGCGGGGCGATCGGCAACCTGATCGACCGCGTCGCCTACGGCGCCGTGGTCGATTTCGTCTATTTCCACGTCGGGAGCTTCTCCTGGTACGTGTTCAATCTCGCCGACGTGTGGATCGTTGCGGGGGTGGCGGGGCTCCTGTATGACTCCTTCCGCCCCGGCCACACCGACGCCTCAAAGGTGAATTAGCGGTCGTTCCGAGGGTTCGGCGGATCGGCGCCGGCGGAGACGGCGCCGGTGCGGCGACTCCGGCAAGGCGACTGGGGCTAGACGGGATCGATGATGACCTCCACTTCTCTGAAGCGTCTGGCCGCGCTCGCCGCCGTCGGCGTCTCGCTCTCGGCCTGTGCCGGTCTCGGCACCTCCGTCGCCGAGGACGATCCGGAGACCGAAGTCCCCAACGTCTCGCTCGGCCGGACCGTGATGGAGAGCCTCGGCGCCGTGCCGTCGCGCCAGCTGCCGATCAACTACACCCCGCGTGCGCCGCTCGTGGTTCCGCCGAACACCCAGGCCCTGGTGGCGCCCGAGGCGGCGAACCAGATCGCCGCCAACGATCCCAACTGGCCCGTCGACCCCGACGTCGTGACCCGGCAGCGCCTACGCGAGGCCGCCGCCCGCGAGGCCGGCCGCGACTCCGGCGACCCGCTGCCGAGCGGCGAGCTGCTCGCCGAGCGCATTCCGACGCAGGGGCTGCGCCGCACCGACCCGAACGACGATCCCGGCCGCGTGATGCGGCAGAGCGAGTTCGACCGCGGCTGGAAGTCCAAGGGCATCGACGGCACCGGCGTCTACAACATCGACGGCACGCCGCGCCGCCGCGCCCTGGTCGAGCCGCCGGTCGCCTATCTGCAGCCGGCGCCGGGGGCGCCGGTAGCGATCCCCGACGAGACCGATCCGAAGACCAAGGGCGGCATCCTGCAGCGCTTGAAGTTCTGGTGAGCGCGGCGGTCGACGACCGTCGCGACGTGTTCCGAGGGCCGCCCCCGCGCGGCCCTCTTCGATTCCGGGCCGCCGCGACCTAGGGTCGCGTCGCCCCGATCGCGGGTGTCGCCGGCGCGCCGCGCCCCATATCCGTTGTCCGGACATTCCAGGGAGGGGCGCGATGACGCCGAGGACGAGCGACGTGATGCGGGCGGGCGCGGTCGTCGCGCTGCTGGCGATCTCGGCCGGGACGGCCGCCGCCGCCGAGCCGGCGCCGCCGGTGATCGGGGCGGACGTATCGTCCTTCACGCTCGACAACGGCCTCGAGGTGGTGGTGATCCCCGACCACCGCGCCCCAGTCGTCACCCACATGGTCTGGTACAAGGTCGGCAGCGCCGACGAGCCCGAGGGCAAGTCGGGCATCGCCCACTTCCTCGAGCACCTGATGTTCAAGGGCACGAAGACCCATCCGGAGGGCGAGTTCTCCCGAGTGGTCGCCGAGATCGGCGGCGACGAGAACGCCTTCACCACCACCGACTACACCGCCTACTTCCAGCGGGTCGCCAAGGAGAACCTGCATCTCGTCATGTCCTACGAGGCGGACCGGATGCAGAACCTGATACTCACCGACGAGAACGTCACGCCCGAGCGCCAGGTGGTGCTCGAGGAGCGGGCGATGCGGATGGAGAGCGAGCCCGGCGCCGCGCTCGGCGCCGCCATGGACGCGGTGCTCTACCTGCGCCACCCCTACGGCATTCCGGTGATCGGCTGGCGCGAGGAGATCGAGAAGCTCGGCAAGGACGACGCCATCGCCTTCTACGACCGCTTCTACACCCCGAACAACGCCATCCTGGTCGTCGCCGGCGACGTCGTCGAAGCCGACGTCCGCGCCGCCGTGGCCGACACCTACGCCAAGGTCGCGCGCCGGGCCGAGCCGCCCGTGCGGGCGCGGCCGCGTGCCGTCACACTCGAGGTGCCGCGCAGCGTGTCCGAGGCGAGCGCCAAGGTGAACCAGGAGAGCGTGCAACTGTCCTGGCTGGCGCCGTCCTACCGCACCGCGGAGCCCGGCGAGGCCGAGGCGCTGGAGCTCCTGTCCGAGGCGGTCGCGGGCGGCCCGACCAGCCCGCTCTACCGCGACCTCGTGATCGAGCGCAAACTCGCGACCTCGGTCGGCACCAGCTACAATTCCGGGCGGTACGACGACGGCGAGTTCTCCGCCTACGCCGTGCCGCGCGAGGGCGTGAGCCTCGAGGACATGCGGCAGGCGCTGCTCGACGGCCTGAAGCGCGCCGTCGACACCGGCCTGTCCGACGAGGCGGTGGCGCGCGCCAAGAGCCGGCTCGAGGCCGACACCATCTACGCCCAGGACAGCCAGACCGCGCTCGCGCGCATCTTCGGTTCGACCCTCGCCACCGGCGGCACCGTCGACGACGTTCGGCACTGGCCGGCGCGCATCCGGGCCGTGCCGACCGCGGCGGTGAAGGCGGCAGCCGGTCTGCTCGCGCCCGAGCGGAGCGTCACCGGCTATCTGCGCAGCGCGCCGAACGGCCGCTCCTGACGTCCGGCCCCGCCGCAGTCGCCCCCACGAGGTTCGCCGCCATGACCTTCGCCACCCGGACCGTCACCGTCCTCCGCCGCTCGCTGGCCGCCGCCGTCGGCGCCGCGATGCTGGTCGCCACCGCCCTGCCCCTCGCCTCGCCCGCCCTCGCCGCCAACGCTGTCCGCGAGGTCGTCAGCCCCGGCGGCATCCGTGCGTGGCTCGTCACCGACCACACGGTGCCGCTGGTGTCGATGGACTTCGCCTTCCGCGGCGGCGCATCCCAGGATCCGGCGGGCAAGCCCGGCGTCGCCAACCTGCTGTCGACGCTGCTCGACGAAGGCGCCGGCGACCTCGACAGCGCCGCCTTCCAGCGCCGGCTCGACGAGACCGCGGTGCGGCTGTCGTTCTCCGCGACCTACGATTCCTTCGGGGGCTCGTTCGCCAGCCTGTCGTCGCGGCTGAAGGAGGGCGTCGGCCTGCTGGCGCTGGCGCTGTCGGCGCCGCGCTTCGACCCAGACCCGATCGAGCGGATGCGCGCCAGCCTCGTCTCGGGCCTGCGCGCGCAGGAGAGCGATCCGGACACCATCGCCGGCCGCATCTTCCGCGAGGCGACCTTCCCCGACCATCCCTACGGCCGGCCGGACGAGGGTACGCCCGAGACGCTGGCGGCGATCGGCCGCGACGACGTCGCCGCCTTCCACGCCACCAAGCTCGCCCGCGACAATCTGGTGATCGGCGTCGTCGGCGACGTCACGCCCGAGGAACTCGCTCCGCTGCTCGACCTCGCCTTCGGCGCGCTGCCGGCGAAGGCGGACCTGACGCCGGTGCCCGACGTCGTGCCGAAGACCGGGCTGACGCTGTCCGCCACCGTCGACGAGCCGCAGACGTCGATCCGCTTCGCCACGCCGGGCCTGCTGCGCGCCGATCCGGACTTCATGGCCGCCTACGTGATGAACCACGTCCTCGGCGGCGGCACTTTTTCCTCGCGGCTCTATACGGAAGTGCGCGAGAAGCGCGGCCTCGCCTACAACGTCTTCAGCGCGGTGATCCCCTACGACCACGCCGGCCTGTTCCTCGCCGGCACCGCGACCCGGGCCGACAAGGCCGCCGAGAGCGTGGCGGTGATGCGCGGCGAGCTCGAGCGGATGGCGACGGAGGGGCCGACCGAGGCGGAGCTCGCCTCGGCCAAGACCTACCTCGTCGGCAACTACGCTCTCCGCTTCGACTCGTCGTCCAAGATCTCGGCCCAGCTCGTCGGGCTGCAACTCGACCATCTGCCGATCGACTATTTCGAGACCCGCAACCGACTGGTCGAGGCGGTCACGCTCGACGACGTCCGCCGGGTGGCCAAGCGCATCCTGGCGGCGCCGACGACGGTGCTGACGGTCGGTCCGGGCGCCGGCTGAGGGCGTCGGGTTTCCGATCCGGGTTCGTGAGACAGCGCGAGGGGTCAGCGCGTCGCCCGGAGCGGCGGCGCGGTGCGCGGCGCGGCCGCTGCGGGCGACGCGGCCGGCTGGGCGGCCGGCGCGGCGCTGCCGAGGATCTCCGGACGGACCTGCCGCGGCGCCGAGAACAGGAAGCCCTGGGCGAGGCGGACGTCGTAGTCCAGGAGGTCGATCACCTGCGATTCCGTCTCGATGCGGTCGACGATGGTGGCGATGCCCTGGCGCTGCAGGTGGCCGGCGAGATCGGCCGGATGGATGTCGCTGGCCGGCATCGCGGTGCGGCCGAGCAGGCGGTCGGCGGCGATCTTGGCGGTGCGGAAGCCGAGGTCGGACAGACCGCGGAAGTCGGTCCTGAGGTCGGTGACGTTGTCGACCGAGAAGCGGAAGCCGAGGTCGGCGATGGCGCGCAGGCTCTCGATCTCGAGCGGGCCCATCTCGGCGAGCGCGTCCTGGCGGAACTCGAACTGGACGAGGTCGGCGACGGCGCGGTTCTGGGCGAGGAAGGCCTGGAATTCCCGGAAGAAGGTGCTGTCGGCGAGGCTCGCCAGCGACAGGTTCACGAACAGGCCGATCTCGGTGTTGCGCGCGGTCAGGCGTTTGAGCACCTGGAACGAGCGGATCACCTGGAAGGTGTCGACCTTGGCGACGAGACGGCGCGCCTCGGCGACCGGGATGAACTCGGCGGCGGGGATCAGCCGGCCGTCGGCACCGCGCAGGCGGGTCAGCACCTCGTAGTAGCGCACCTTGCGCTGCGGCAGCGTCACCACCGGCTGGAGGTGGATCTCGATGCGCTCGGCGCGGATCGAGGTCTCGACCTCTCGCTCGAAGCCGGACGGCACGCGCGACGGCTCGGGCTGCACGGCCGACGCCGGGGCGGCGAGGCGGGGTTCGGGCGTCGCGGCGATCTGCACGGCCGGCGCGGCCGGCGGCTGGACGGCCGGCTCCGGCGCCGCGGCGATGCGCGGGCGGGCGGCGAGTTCCTCGATGCGGCGCTCGTGGCGGATCTCGATGTCGGCGACGGTCTCGGCGATCTGCTTCATCAAGTGGCCGAGCACCTCGACCTCGGCGGCCAGCGGCTCGGTCTCCTCGCGGACACGGGCGCCGACGTCGCCGTCGGCACGGGCGGCACGGACGGCGGCCTGACCGGCCTCGGTATTGGCGTCGGCGGCGACGGCGGCGATCTCGGCGATGCGCTGCTCCATCCAGACGCGGTCGCGGCGACGCTCCATCTGGATGTGCGCGAGCGCGAGCCCGAACAGGGTCGCGAGGCCGACCGCACCGGCCTCGAACAGGCCGAAATCGAGGGCGTAGCTCAGCACCACGGCCAGCGAGCCCGCCGTCACCGTCATGGCGACCGCGATCAGGATCGTCGACAACCGGCTCATGCGCCGCGGAACTCCACCAGGGAACGGACCATCGAATCAGCGCCGATGATGCTCGGTTTCATCCTGACCGGCGACCGTTAACCGGCGGTTAACCATGAACGATCCACCGCGCGTACGGCCCCGGGCCGGATCCGCCGCCGCCCGGCCCTTGACCTTCCCCCTGCCGGAAGGTCCACATCTGCGGAGGCGACGCCGGGCGCGGCCCGTGCGCACACCCTGGGAGACGGAGCCATGATCGAACTCGACGTCGGCGGCATGACCTGCGGCGGCTGCGCCAAGGCGGTGGAAAAGGCGGTGGCGCGGACGGATCCGGCGGCCAAGGTCACGGTCGACCTTCCCACGGGCAAGGTCCGGATCGAGAGCGCGACGCCGGCGGCGGCCTTCGCCGAGGCGATCGAGGCGGCCGGTTACGAGGTCGCCGCCTGACGGGATCGGGCGGCGACGGCGCGGCGGATCGGCGGGCAACCGTTTGTTTACCATGACGCGGCCAAAGTCCGGGTCGGCACGGAAGAATTCCGCGCCCAAACCCGCAAGGACTGCAACAGGATGGGTGTCGCCCCTCGTACGACGTCGTCGCTCCGCCTCCTCGTCGTGGACGCGGACCCGATCGCCCGCCGCGACGTGAGGACCGCGCTCGAGACGCGCATCGCCCGCCCGCTCGTCATCCTCGAGACCGGTGAACCCGACGCCGCCCGCGCCATGCTGTCGGACCGCGGCTTCGACGTGGTCGCCGCCGATCTCGCCACCGTCGGCGGGGCCGCGGGTGTCGCCGCCCTGATCGAGCGTGCGCCGACCGTGGTCGCCTACGCGCTCGGGCCGGCAGCCAACGTGCGCGACGCCGTCGCCGCCGTCCGGGCCGGTGCCGCCGACTTCATCGAGAAGCCGCTCGACGGCGCCGCCTTCGCCCGCCGGATCGAGCGGCAGTTCGGCAGCCTCGCGGTCGCCCTCGCCCCGGTGGCCGGCGACGCCCTCGCAGGCGACGGCGCGGCCATGCGCGCCCTCGCCGACCAGATCGCCCGGATCGGACCGTCGGCCGCGCCCGTGTTCGTGTCGGGCGAATCGGGCACCGGCAAGCCACAGGTCGCGCGCGCCGTCCACGCCCGATCCAAGCGCCGCGACGGCGAGTTCGTGGCGGTGGACTGCCGCGGCCGCGACGCCGACACGCTCGTCGCCGAACTCTGCGGCCCGGGCGGCGCCTTCGACCGCGCCGACGGCGGCACGCTGTTCCTCGACGAGGTCGCCGGGCTGCCGGACGTCGTGCAGACGCTGCTGCTGCGCTATCTCGACACCGGCGAGGTCGGCGGCGCCGCCGACCGCCGCAGCGTGTCGGTGCGCCTGATCGCCTCGACCAACCGCCGCGGCGAGGCCGACACGCCCCGCGCCGGCCTCAGGCCGGACCTGTTCTTCCGCCTCGCCGTGCTCACCCTCGAGGTGCCGCCGCTGCGCACGCGCGCCGAGGACGTCGCCGCCCTCGCCGACGACCTCGCGCGCCGGCTCTGCCGCGAAGCCGGACGCCGGCCGCTGCGCTTCTCCGCCGAGGCGCACGAGACGCTGCGCCGCCACGCCTGGCCGGGCAACCTCCGCGAATTGCGCAACCTCGTCGAACAGCTGATCGCGTCCGGCGTCGAGGACGTCGCCGACGCGGCCGACGTCGAGGCGCTGCTCGAGCCGGCTGCGGCGGCGCCGGATCCGCGCGCGGCGATCCGGCCGTTGTGGATGGAGGAGGCGGCGATCATCGAACGGGCGATCGAGGTCTTCGGCGGCAACATCGCGCGCGCCGCCATGGCGCTCGAGATCAGCCCGTCGACAATCTACCGCAAGCGCCGCGGCGACGACGGCAGCCGCGTCGCCTGACGGGCCGGACATGTCGGCGGCACCGGTCAGAACCGGCCTGAAGCCGTCTCGACATGAAATCCGCACATCGTGCGATGACGAGACCGTTCGCGAAGGGAATTTTTACCCTCCTGGTGTCCGATGGCGAGGATCTCGTTTCCGGCTGCAGGTGGAGGAACCCTTGGCTTCGATCGGTACCCGGACCAACGTCCTCTTCGCGGGCCTCGTGATGCTCTGCGCCGCCATGGGCGCGGCCGGCCTCGTCTCGACGCAGGTCGTCGGCGATCGCGGCGTCGTCGTCGGCCGCACCCTCGGGCCGCTGACGTCGGCGGTGATCGAGACCCGCCTGCTCACGACCCGCGCCCACCTCTACTTCGAGGAGCTGATGGCGGGCGACGACAGCATCCCGATGGACGAGATCCGCGGGCTGGTCGACCGGGCCGCCGGCGAGGCGCGGACGCTGGTCGACGGCGGCACCACGGCGCTCGGCCATTTCGAGGGCAGCGCGTCGCCGACGGTGCGCAAGGGCGTGGACGACATGCTCGCCGAGCTCGCCGCCTTCCGCGACGCCGCCGAGAAGCGCTACGCCGGGCGCGCGGACACCGCCGCCAACCAGGCCGGCTCGGCCGCCGACCAGGCCTTCGACGCCTCGTTCGAGGCGGTGGTCGCCGCCAGCGAGCGGACCGAAGCCGAACTCTCCGCCGAGATCGCCGCGACGATCGGCGAGCTCGAGGCGACCCGGACCGGCGCCATCGCCATCATCGCCGGCATCGCGCTCGCCGCCTTCGCCGCCGCCGTCGCCGGCGCGCTCTACCTGCGCGCCACGGTGGCGCGGCGACTGGCACGGCTCGCCGAGGCGACGCGCCGGCTGGCGTCCGGCGACACCACGGCCGACCTCCCGGTCTGGAGCGGCGGCGACGAGATCGCCGTGCTCGCCAATGCGATGGGCGAGTTCCGCGGTGCCCTGGTCCGACAGGCCGAACTCGGCCGCCGCCTCGCCGACGAGCAGCAGGAGCACCGCACCGAGGCCCGGCGGATGACCGAACGTCTCGCCAGCGACTTCCGTGCCCGCACCCAGTCCTTCCTCGACGACCTCGACGGCGCCGCCGCGCAGATGAACGGTTCGGTCCGCGAGATGAAGGCCGTCGTCGCCGAGACGGTCGGCCGGTCCCGCGAGACCGGCTCGAGCGCCGACGCCGCCGCCGGCGCGGTCGAAGCGGTCGGCTCCGCCGCCGCGTCGCTGATGACCTCGACCGGGCGGATCGGCGCCGAGGTCGGCCGCGCCGCCGAGATCATCGCCTCGGCGGCCGAGACCGCCCGCGACGCCGACGAGCGCGTCGGCGGCCTCGCCGCCACCGCGCGCCAGATCGGCGACGTCGTCACCATGATCCAGGCGATCGCCTCGCAGACCAACCTGCTCGCCCTCAACGCCACCATCGAGGCGGCGCGCGCCGGCGAGATGGGCAAGGGCTTCGCGGTGGTCGCCAGCGAGGTCAAGGCGCTCGCCGACCAGACCGGCAAGGCGACCGAGACGATCGCGCGGCAGGTCGAGGCGATCCAGTCCTCCACCGACGACGCCGCCGTCCGGATCCGCCGGATCGCCGAGCAGATGGCCGACGTCGACCGGCTCGCCGGCTCGATCGCGGGCGCGGTCGACGACCAGCGCGGCGCGACCGACGCCATCGGCGGCACCGTCGACCGGGTTCGCCACGGCGCGGCCGCGGTCGGCGCCGGCATGGGTAAGATCGACGAGGCGACCCGGCGCGCCGCCGCCTCGGTGGAGGAGGTTGCCGACGCCGCCGACCGGGTCGGCCGGCAGTCGGCCGCGCTCAAGTCCGCGGTCGACGAGTTCCTCGGCCGCATCGCCTCCTGAGGCGCGCCGCAGCGACCGTCCGGAAGCGGAGGCGGCGCAGTGGATCGCCCGTTCTTTTCAGCGGCGAAATCCGCTAAGGAAGCGGGAGCGTCCATCGAAATCGAGAGTGCCCGGGCATGCGTCCCGCCCGTATTCCCCCGTTCGCCCGTCTCGTCGCCGCGGCCCTCGCCGTGGCCCTCGCCGCCGGCCCCGCTCGTGCGGGCGCGATCGTCGACCGCGCCGAGGAGGCCGAGGTGCAGCTGTCGTCCGGCAACGCCGTCAAGGCGCTCGCCTCGGTCGAGGCCGCGTTCAACACCGTGTGGGACCGCGCGCCGCTCGGCTTCTCCGAGGCGCTGTTCGTCGCCGGCAAGCCGGAGGGATTCGGCATCTATCAGGCGCGTACCGGCAACGTCTTCCGCACCGGCGAGGACATGCTGGTCTACGCCGAGCCGTTCGGCTTCGGATACGGCGAGGACGGCGAGGGCTTCCGCATCACCTTCGACGCCGACTACGAACTGCGCAACGCCCGCGGCCAGATCATGACCGCGCAGAGCGGCTTCGCCGTGCTCGACACCGCGACGCGCCGCCGCAACAAGGAATTCCAGGTCTTCGTCACCTACAGCTTCGCCGGCCTCAAACCCGGCGACTACGTGCTGGTGACGACGCTGCGCGACCGCAACTCCGACAAGAAGGGCTCGTTCGAGCTGCCGTTCACCATCGCCGCGCCGTGACGGCGCCGTGACCGGCGCGCGTCGCGGGATTGTGCGCGGCCGGCGAACGGGATACGCCTCCCGCTCCCTCGAGGGAGTGCCGACATGCCCGAGATCCGCCCCGCCCGCGACGCCGACGGCCCCGCCGTCGCCGCCCTGATCGCCGGCGTCTTCGCGGAATACGAGGGCTGCCCCTTCGTCGCCGCCGAGTTCCCCGAACTGGTCGCGCCCGCGACGCACTACGCCGGCCGCGGCGGCGGCCTGTGGGTGCTGGCCGACGACGAGGGCAGCGTGGTCGGCAGCTTCGCGCTGTCGGCGGTCGGCGGCGGCCGCTACGAACTGCACAAGGTCTACCTCGCCGCCGCCTTCCGCGGCGCCGGCTGGGCTCGACGGCTCTACGACACCGCACTCGCGACCGCCCGTGCCGGCGGCGCGCGCCGGCTCCGGCTGTGGACCGACACCCGCTTCCACGACGGCCACCGCTTCTACGAACGCCACGGCTTCCGCCGCGTGCCGGTGGTGCGCTACCTCGCCGACGCCACCGAGGCCTGGGAATACGCCTACGTCCTCGATCTCGCGGAGGCGGCGTGATGGCCGACGGCGGCAAGAACATCCGTCCCGCCGGCACCCCGACCGGCCGGCCGCGCACCGAACTGACGACGCCGATGCCGGTGTTCGCGGCGATCGCCGCGGTCGCGGTGCTGTCGATCATGGACGCGGTGATCAAGGAGGCCGGCGCCCGGCTCGACACCCCGCAGGTGGTGATGCTGCGCTACGCCTTCGGCCTGCTCGCGGTGCTGCCGATCGCGCTTTCGGGGCGGGTGGCGCTGCCGACCCGCGGCACCTTCCGGCGGGCGAGCCTGCGCGTCGCCTTCACGATCTCGACCGCCTTCCTGTTCTTCAAGACGCTGACGCTGCTGCCGCTCGCCGAGGCGGTGGCGATCACCTTCACCGCGCCCTTCTTCATGCTGCTCGCCTCCCGCATCCTGCTCGGCGAGGCGATGCCGCCGAAGGCGCTGTCGGCGATCGCGGTCGGCTTCGTCGGGGTCGTGGTCATGGTGATCGGGCGCGGCGGCTTCGACGAGGGTCTCGGCTCCTGGCTCGGCTACGTCACCGGCCTCGGTTGTTCCGTGACCTACGCGCTGTCGATGATCCTGATGCGCCGCGACGCCGGCCACGATCCGGTGGTGGCGCTCGTGCTCGCCCAGAACCTCACCGCCTTCCTCGCCTCGGTGCCCTTCGGCCTCGCGGTCTGGACGACGCCGTCGGCGGAGACGGTCTGGCTGTTCGTGGCGGCGGGCGCGCTCGGCACCGCCGGCCACCTCTGCTTCGCCTTCGCCTACGGACGGGCCCCTGCCTCGCGCCTCGCCCCGCTGGAATACACCGCCTTCCTGTGGGCCACGGTGTTCGGCGCGATGTTCTTCGGCGAGGTGCCCTCGGCCTGGACGCTCGCCGGCGCGGCGCTGATCGTCGGCGCCTGCCTGATGGTGATGGGCCGGCCGGCCGCCGACGAGGCGTGACGGCGTAGCCGGCGGTTTCCGTCGATCTCAGGCCGTTCAGCCCCGGCACGGACCGTGGGGACTCGGCCCGCGCGCATTTTCCGCGTTCACCACGGCGGTCACGGATCCTTGACATCGCCGTGCGGCACGCCTATCTCACCGGCGCTGGCACTCACCAGAGGCGAGTGCTAACAGCACCCCGATACGAACCGACCGCGGCGTGGACCTGCGCTCGCGGTCGGGGGATCCAACTGGAAGCAGTACCGGAGGAGTAGACCCTCATGAAGTTCCGCCCGCTTCACGATCGCGTGGTCGTTCGTCGTGTCGAGTCCGAAGAGCGGACCGCCGGCGGCATCATCATCCCGGATACCGCCAAGGAGAAGCCGCAGCAGGGCGAAGTGATCGCCGTCGGCTCCGGCGCCCGGAACGAGAAGGGTGAGATCGTCGCCCTCGACGTCAAGGCCGGCGATCGCGTGCTGTTCGGCAAGTGGTCCGGCACCGAGGTGAAGATCGACGGTCAGGATCTCCTCATCATGAAGGAGTCCGACATCATGGGCATCGTCGGCTGAGCCGCGACCCTCGTCATCCAGTCTTTCACTCGACATTCCAGGGATAAGCGACAATGGCTGCCAAGGAAGTGAAGTTCGCGGGCGACGCCCGTGAGAAGATGCTGCGCGGCGTGGACATCCTCGCCAACGCGGTCAAGGTCACGCTCGGCCCGAAGGGCCGCAACGTCGTCATCGAGAAGTCCTTCGGCGCTCCGCGCATCACCAAGGACGGCGTCTCCGTCGCCAAGGAGATCGAGCTCGAGGACAAGTTCGAGAACATGGGCGCCCAGATGGTGCGCGAAGTGGCCTCGAAGACCAACGACATCGCCGGTGACGGTACCACCACCGCGACCGTTCTGGCCCAGGCCATCGTCAAGGAAGGCGCCAAGGCCGTCGCGGCCGGCATGAACCCGATGGACCTGAAGCGCGGCATCGACCTCGCCGTCGCCGCGGCCATCAAGGACCTGACCGCCCGCTCCAAGAAGATCTCGACCTCGGACGAAGTCGCCCAGGTCGGCACGATCTCGGCGAACGGCGAGAAGGAAATCGGCCAGATGATCGCCTCGGCGATGCAGAAGGTCGGCAACGAGGGTGTCATCACCGTCGAGGAAGCCAAGACCGCCGAGACCGAGCTCGAAGTGGTCGAAGGCATGCAGTTCGACCGTGGCTACCTCTCGCCCTACTTCGTGACCAACGCCGAGAAGATGGTCGCGGAGCTCGAGGATCCCTTCATCCTCATCCACGAGAAGAAGCTCTCGAACCTCCAGGCGATGCTGCCGGTCCTCGAGGCCGTCGTGCAGTCGCAGCGTCCGCTGGTGATCGTCGCCGAGGACGTCGAGGGCGAGGCGCTCGCCACGCTCGTCGTCAACAAGCTCCGCGGCGGCCTCAAGGTCGCGGCCGTCAAGGCGCCGGGCTTCGGTGATCGCCGCAAGGCGATGCTCGAGGACATCGCGATCCTCACCGGCGGCCAGGTGATCTCGGAAGATCTCGGCATCAAGCTCGAGAACGTCACGCTCGCCATGCTCGGCCGCGCCAAGAAAGTGCAGATCTCCAAGGAGAACACCACCATCGTCGATGGTGCCGGCTCCAAGGACGAGATCACCGGCCGCGTCGCGCAGATCAAGGCGCAGATCGAGGAGACCACCTCGGACTACGACCGTGAGAAGCTGCAGGAGCGCCTCGCCAAGCTCGCGGGCGGCGTCGCGGTGATCCGCGTCGGCGGCTCGACCGAGGTCGAGGTCAAGGAGCGCAAGGACCGCGTCGACGACGCCCTGAACGCCACCCGCGCCGCGGTGGAAGAGGGTATCGTTCCGGGCGGCGGCACCGCCCTGCTGCGCGCCAAGAAGGCCGTCGAGGCGCTCTCCTCCGAGAACGCCGACATCAAGGCCGGCATCAAGATCGTGCTCCGCGCGCTCGAGGCTCCGATCCGTCAGATCGCCGAGAACTCCGGCGTCGAAGGCTCGATCGTGGTCGGCAAGGTGCTCGAGAGCGGCGAGACCTTCGGTTTCGACGCCCAGAACGAGACCTACGTCGACATGATCGCCGCCGGCATCATCGACCCGACCAAGGTCGTCCGCACCGCCCTCCAGGACGCGGCGTCGGTCGCCGGCCTGCTGGTCACCACCGAGGCGATGGTCGCCGAGCTGCCCAAGGACAAGCCGGCTCCGGCGATGCCGGGCGGCGGCATGGGCGGCATGGACTTCTGATCGATCGTCCGATCAAGCCACCATCCCAAGGGAAGGCGGGCCGCAAGGCCCGCCTTTTCGCGTTTCGGGGGCATGATGGGCTTCGGTTCGCGACCGGGTCGGCCAGACAGTTCGACGGCCGCGCATCCCCCTCATCCGGCCCTCCGGGCCACCTTCTCCCGCAAGGGGAGAAGGAAGCGACGCGGATGAACGGGAGTACCCCTTAGACCGGCGGGGCGCCTTCTTTCCTCCTCCCCACGGGGTTTCCCTTCCTTCTCCCCTTGCGGGAGAAGGTGCCGCGGCAGCGGCGGACGAGGGGGATGCCCGTCGCGAGAGGCCCACACACCTCCCCTCCCCCGGCGAAGGCCGCGCTTGTGTTTCTCCCGGTGTCCGATCCATGCTGCGGGCACTCGGGAGATTCTTGATGCGAAACACCGCCTTGGCCGTCGTCCTCGTCCTCGTCGCCGGCGTCTCGGACGCGGCGGCCGGTCTGGCCTACGAGGCGCCGAAGATCGCGCCCGGCGACACCGTCGAGCCGCCGGCCGACCTCGTGGCGCAGGCGACCGCCCTGCTCGCCGCCGCCCGCAGGAAGGACGCCGCCGCGGCCGGCGCCTTCGTCGGCGAGCGCGTCGCGACCATCTCCCACAGCCTCGACATCGGCCGGCCGCCGCACGTCGGCAGCGAGGATACCGCCGGTCCGCCGGAGCGCCGGCTCGCCCCGCTCGGCAGCCATACCGGCGGCGATTGGGACATTCCGCGCACCGCCGATGGCCGGACCGTCGACGTCGGCGCCTTCCTGACCAAGATGGAACTCGACTTCATCGTGCAGTCGCTCACCGACGGCCGGCCCTGGGGCCGCGACGCGGCCGCCGCGGGCGCGATCTGCACCTACGCGGC
This sequence comes from Oharaeibacter diazotrophicus, assembly GCF_004362745.1. Taxonomy (NCBI): domain Bacteria; kingdom Pseudomonadati; phylum Pseudomonadota; class Alphaproteobacteria; order Hyphomicrobiales; family Pleomorphomonadaceae; genus Oharaeibacter; species Oharaeibacter diazotrophicus. Next base: position 436,919 of record NZ_SNXY01000009.1, read on the forward strand.
GCCGAAGTTCGACCGCAGGACGGTGGCGCGGGCGGCGAAGCGCCTCGGCGTCGAATCGAGTGTCTTCCGCGAGCCGACCGAACCGGTCGACCTCCTCGCCGAGCCGAAGCCGGGCGCCGCCGTGATCGCCCGTCTCGAGCCCGGCCGGCTCTACGCGGTCGACTACGACGCCGGCGAGCCGATCGGCTGGGCCGCCTTCCACCTGCCGAAGGGCGGCAGCGGCTTCGTCGCGGACCTGCCCGGGGGCGGCTATCCGTTCGAGCCGCCCTACGTCTCCGGTCTCTGCTTCGCCAAGTCCGCGACGGGGACCTGGACGATCGTGGCGCAGACCTCGACCAGCCTGTGATCTGTTTCATCGGCGAGGCGACCGTCGCCAAGGCGCCAAACGACGGCGCCAAAGCAATCGCCATCGTTCACCAGGAGTGAACGCCGTATTCAGCCGCAGGCGGCTATACGCAAATCACCGGAGCCGGTATCCCTGATCGCGGAAGGTGCCTCCCTCCCTCGGGCACCGCGTTCTTCGGAGACACCGCCATGACCGCTCTCAAGGCCCCCGCCCTCCTGGTCGGCCGCATCCTGCTCGCCTACATCTTCATCGTCGCCGGTTGGGGCAAGATCGGCGGCTACGAAGGCACCGCCGGCTACATGGCCGCCATGGGCGTGCCGGGCGGCCTTCTGCCGCTCGTGATCCTGACCGAGCTCGGCGGCGGCATCGCCATCCTGGTCGGCTTCCAGACCCGTCTGGTCGCGATCCTGCTCGCCGGCTTCTGCGTGATCTCGGGCTACCTGTTCCACTTCCTCGCGATCACCGGCGCCGACGCCATGGCCGACATGACCAACGGCATCATGTGGATGAAGAACCTCGCCATCGCCGGCGGCTTCCTCTCCCTGTTCGCCGCCGGCCCGGGCGCCTGGTCGGTCGACGCGGTCAAGCCGGTCGGCCCGCTCGCCACCGCGTGATCCCGCACGGCGCGGCCGGCGGGCGCCTTGCCCTCGCCGGCCGTTTCGTCTACCAAACCCGCGCGCTCCGGCCCGCGGGTTTTTCTTTGGTTTCGCGGGCTTTCCGGGGCGTAGACCCGCCCTTCGGGGCACAGAGCGGAACCGGTTCCAGGTCATGTCCGACACCATCAAGGCCCGCGCGCCGCGCGGCTTCGTCGATCGCACTCCGGCCGAGATCAAGGCCGCCGACGAGATGCTGAGGGTGATCCGACATACCTACGAGCTCTACGGCTTCGAGGCCGTGGAGACGCCGCTCGTCGAATACACCGACGCGCTCGGCAAGTTCCTGCCGGACCAGGACCGCCCCAACGAGGGCGTGTTCTCGTTCCAGGACGACGACGAGCAGTGGCTGTCGCTGCGCTACGACCTTACCGCCCCGCTCGCCCGCTTCTACGCCGAGAACCACGAGCGCCTGCCCAAGCCCTACCGCAGCTATCGCACCGGCTGGGTGTTCCGCAACGAGAAGCCCGGCCCCGGCCGCTTCCGCCAGTTCATGCAGTTCGACGCCGACACCGTCGGCGCGGCCTCGGTCGCGGCCGACGCCGAGATCTGCATGATGGCCGCCGACACCCTCGAGGCGCTCGGCATCGCCCGCGGCGACTACGTGGTGCGGGTGAACAACCGCAAGGTCCTCGACGGCGTCATGGAGGCGATCGGCATCGGCGGTCCGGAGCACGCGGCGACGCGGCTGACGGTGCTGCGCGCCATCGACAAGCTCGACAAGATCGGACTTGACGGGGTGCAGGATCTGCTTGGGGATGGGCGCTGGGAGAACCCGGAAGAAAAGTCCGGCGACTTTACAAAAGGCGCTGGCCTGAACGATGAGCAGATTAAGTCCATTCGTACTTTTGTTGCTATTGCGAAATGGACAAACTTCTTTGGCGACTCGGACGATCCTGCACATTTCTTGGTCTTCGATGAACAAGGAGAGCCAGAAACCAAGGGAGCACGCACGCCGCTCGAAGCTCTAAACCTCAATTTTGGGGATACGGAGAAAGCTGCGGAGGGAATTGAGGAACTCGCTCAAATCCAAAGGCTTTGCCGGGCGGCCGGTTACGGCTGGGACCGGATCCGAATCGACACCTCAGTCGTCCGCGGGCTCGAATACTACACCGGCCCGGTGTTCGAGGCCGAGCTCACCTTCCAGGTCACCGGCGAGGACGGCCGGCCGGTCCGCTTCGGCTCGGTCGGCGGCGGCGGGCGCTACGACGGTCTGGTCGGGCGCTTCCTGAAGGAGGCGGTGCCGGCCACCGGCTTCTCGATCGGCGTGTCGCGCCTGCTCGCGGCGCTGCGCACGCTCGGCAAGGTCGGCGCCGCCGCCGAGGCCGGCCCGGTCGTGGTGCTGGTGATGGACAAGGACCCCGCCGCCCTCGCCGACTATCAGGCGATGACCGCGGAGCTGCGCGCCGCCGGCATCCGCGCCGAGATGTATCTCGGCGCCTCCGGCATGAAGGCGCAGATGAAATACGCCGACCGCCGCAACGCGCCGGTGGCGGTGATCGTCGGCAGCGACGAGCGCGCCAATGGCAAGGCCCAGCTCAAGGACCTCGCCCTCGGCAAGACGCTGTCGGCCGGGATCACCGACAACGCCCGGTGGCGCGCCGAGCGCCCGGCCCAGAAGGAGATCGCCCGCGCCGACCTCGTCGCCGAGGTCCGCGCCATGGTGGAGGCGGGCCGATGAGGGAAGCCGTCCGCACGACGGGAGCCCGCCCATGAGCGATCCCGTGCCCGCCGCCCTCGAGGCGCTGCGCGCCGCCGGCTTCACGGCCGTCGACGTGCCGGTTCTGCTGCCGATGGAGGACTTCGTCCGGATCTCGGGCGAGGAATTTCGCCGGCGTATCTTCGTTACCACCGACGCCTCCGGCACCGACTGGTGCCTCCGGCCCGAGTTCACCATCCCCGTCTGCCGGCGCATGCTGGCGGGTGCGCCGGAGGGTGGACGCTGGAGCTATTCCGGGCGGATCTTCCGCAACGGTCGCGGCGCCGGCGAGAGCCACGAGGTCTGGCAGATCGGGGCCGAGATCATCGGCCGCCAAGACGTGGCCGCCGCCGACGTCGAGACGCTGACGCTGGCGCTCGACGCCTGCCGGCGCTTCGGCCTTTCCGAGCCGGCGGTCACCATCGGCGACGTCGCGCTGTTCTCGGCCCTGCTCGAGGCGCTCGAGGTGCCGCCGGCGTGGATGCGCCGGCTCGGCGCCCTGTTCGGCGACCCCGCCCGGGTGATCGAGACGCTCGACCACATGGCCGAACGCCAGCACGGCTATTCCGGCTTCTCCGGCCACGGCGAGATCGTCGGCGCGCTGTCGCGCTTCCCGGCCGATCGCGTCGGCGCGCTGTTCGCAGACATCCTGGCGATCGCCGGTGTCCAGACCGTCGGTGGGCGCTCCACCGCCGAGATCGCCGAGCGCGTGGTCGAGCAGGCCATGCTCGCGGCCGAGGAGCTGATTCCGGAAGCGCACGCCCGCGCGATCCGCGACCTCCTCGCCATCGAGACGCCGCTGGCCGAGGCCGGCGCCGCGCTCGCCGCGCTGTCGGTGCGGGTCGGCCGACCCGCGCGCTTCGAGGCCGCGGTCGCCGCCTTCGACCGCCGCGCCGCCGCGCTCGCCGCCGCGGGCGCCGGACGGGCGGTGTTCTCCGCCACCTTCGGCCGCAAGCTCGGCTACTACGACGGCTTCGTATTCGACGTCCACGACCCGGAGCGCCCCGCCGTGGGCCAGGTCGCGGGCGGCGGACGCTACGACGGCCTGCTCGCCGGCTTTGGTGCCGCCGAGGGCACCCGTGCCGTCGGCTTCTCGGTGTGGACCGAACGCTTCCGGGACGTGACCCGATGACCGACCAGCTGATCGTCGCCATCCCCTCGAAGGGGCGGCTCCAGGAGCAGACGCTCGCCTTCCTCGAACGCTCCGGCCTGCCGGTTCGGCAGGCCCGTGGCGCGCGCGACTACTTCGGCACCATCGGCGGCGTCGCCGACGCCGCGGTGCAGTTCCGCTCGGCCTCCGAGATCGCCCGCGAGGTCGGGGCCGGTAACGTCCACCTCGCCGTCACCGGCGTCGACCTCCTGCACGAGACGCTCGACACCGGCCACGAGGAGATCCGCGCCGGCGCCGACCTCGGCTCGGTGGCGCCCGCCGGCGCCCACATCGTCACCAAGCTCGGCTTCGGCCACGCCGACGTGGTGGTGGCGGTGCCGCAGGCCTGGCTCGACGTGCAGTCGATGGCCGACCTCGCCGACGTCGCCGCGCGCTTCCGGCTGAAGCACCACCGGCCGATGCGCGTCGCGACCAAGTACGTCTCGCTGACCCGGCGCTTCCTCACCGGCCACGGCGTGCACGACTACCTGATCGTCGAGAGCCCCGGCGCGACCGAGGGCGCGCCGGCCGCCGGCACCGCCGAACTCGTGGTCGACATCACCTCGACGGGCCGCACCCTCGCCGAGAACGGCCTCAAGATCGTCGACGACGGCGTGATCATGCGCTCCGAGGCAGCGCTGGTGGCGTCGCTCGGCGCCGACTGGGGCACCGCCGCCCGCCGCGCCGCCCGCGTCATGCTGACGCGGATCGCCGCGGACGCCCGGGCGCGCTCGGTCAAGCGCATCGCGGCGGCGCTGCCGGCGGATGCCGACGCGCTCGCCGTGGCGGCGGATCGCTTCGGCGCGACCCGGCCGTTCGTCGACCGGGCCGAACTGCTCTGCCCTGCGAAGCAGGTCCACGCCTGCGCGGCGTTCCTGGTCGAGGCCGGCGCTTCCACCGTCACGGTCGCCGGCGTCGACTACGTGTTCGAGGCGGACAATCCGCTCTACGACGCGCTCGCGCGGCTCTGGCCGACGGGCTGAGGCGGGACGCCCGCCGACGATCAGGCGCCGCCGCGTGGCGACGCCCGAGGGTCGGGGGCGCGGAGGGCGGCCGGCCGGCGTGAAACGGTCGTGCTCCCGGCCCCGCGCCGGCTCGCCAGGCGACCGCGAGGACGCGGAAACCAGAAAGCCGCCGTCTTCGGGGACGGCGGCTTCCGGCGGGCGGGGGACGTTCGGGGGCGTCCCGTCGTCCGCGACGGTCCCGGCGGGAGGTTCGGGGCACCCCGCCGACCATCTGAACCGTTTACGCCGGCCAACCGCCGCCGGATCACGTCGTCCGCGCCGTCGAATCACGAAGAAGCCCGCGCGGCGGACCTCCCCTGTCGCGTGCTCCTCGGTCGGTGGTGCCCGGCGCGCCCCGGCATTCGGCCGGCCGTGCCGGCTCTCATACCTGTCTCGCAAACTCCCGACTCGTCGGGAGTTTGCGAGGCTTCGGCCGTTCGGCCGGCGCCCGGTCGGGCGCTTCTCGCCCGCAACGCTCCGACAACGGGTCGGAACTTTGCGAGTTCGCTCTCACTCGGGGCCGGCGCGCGGTCGTCATGGTCCCGGCCCCGGAGCCGCGACCGCCGGCCGGTCAGCGCGGCCGGACGAAGGCGGCGCGGGCCGCTTCGACCTCGCCGCGGAAGGCGCAGCCGTCGAGGTGGTCGTTGACGAGGCCCATCGCCTGCATGAAGGCGTAGACCGTGGTCGGGCCGACGAAGCTCCAGCCGCGCTTGCGCAATGCCGTCGACAGCGCGTTCGACTGCGGCGAACTCGCGATCGCGCACAGGGTCGCCTTGTCGAAGGTGGTCGGCCGCGTCTCCGGTTCCGGCTCGAAGCGCCAGACGAAGGCGGCGATCGAGCCGGCTTCGTCCTGGAGGGCGCGGGCGCGCTGCGCGTTGTTGATCACCGACCGGATCTTGCCGGCGTGACGGACGATGCCGGCGTCGGCCAGCGCCGCCTCGACCTCGCGCTCGCCGAAGCGGGCGACCTCCTCGATCTCGAAGTTGGCGAAGATCCGGCGGAAGTTCTCGCGCTTACTGAGGATGGTGATCCACGACAGGCCGGACTGGAAGCCCTCGAGACAGATCTTCTCGAAGAGGGTGCGGTCGTCGCCGACCGGACGGCCCCACTCGGTGTCGTGGTAGGCGACGTAGAGCGGGTCCGTACCCGGCCACCAGCACCGTGTCAGCCCGTCGGCACCCTCGATCAGACCATCCGGCATCGTGGACCTCCGTTCCCTTTATGTTCCATGGAACGATCCCACGAGTCAAGCGCCCCGCCGCGGTTCTTCACCGGGCGGGGCGTCGCGACGGGCGGGCCGTCGGCGGGATCCGTGACGTCAGGAGAACAGGGCGTCGATGTCGTCCTGGCTGGCGATGCCGTCGGCGTCCGGGAGCGCCGGGCCGTTGAGCAGGGCGGCGTCGCCGGCGCGGCGCAGCGACTCGTCGGCCTCGATGGTCTGGAAGGCGTCGAGGCCGCCCCAGATCTCCATCATGCGCATGACGCGGTCCTCGATGAACTTGAGGACGTTGACGACCTTGCGGATGCGCTGGCCGGTGAGGTCCTGGAAGTTGCAGGCCTCGTAGATCTCGACCACGCGCTCCTGGATCTCGACCGCCATGCCGTGGGTGTCGCCCTTGAGGTGGGCGGCGAGGCTGTTGGCCTTGTCGTCGATCGACTCGACGCTGGCGAGGATCTGCTCGGTGGCCTGTTCGGTGCCGCCGACGACAGCGTCGAGCTCGTCGGTGACGCGGGACATCTCCTCGCCCTTGAAGCCGGACACGTGCAGGCTGGCGATCTCCCGCTTGGTGGAGAGGATCGCCTCCTGGATCTTGTCCAGTTCCTCCTTGAGCTTGTAGGCCTCGACGAACTGCTTGCGGTATTCCTCGACGATCTCCTTGGAGATGTCCTTCTGAGGATGCAGCAGGCGCTTCAGCTCGCCGATCTCGCGCAGGATGTCATCGGATCGGTCGCTGCCGGGCACCGCGAAGTCGGCAGCCCCGAGCCCCGCCCCCATCATCGTCTCGACCCGGAAGGCCTTACGGCGAACCGACATGTCCGTCTCCCGCAGATGCTTTCCAGACACGGTAGATCGCGTCGGTTAACACTCGGTATTGTCTCGAAACGGGTCGTCGGACGCGCCGCCGCGGTGGTTCCGCGGGATCGCGCCGTCTCAACGCTTCGCTAACCATGCGCCGCAACCGGCCGTTCACCATGACCGCCGATCGCTCGCATTCGATCGATCCCGGCCGAATTCCGTTCACCATTCGGTTGCCCCGCGGCCCCAAGGTCGGAGACGAAGCGCGGCGTCCGCCGACGTCCGCGCGGCCTTCACCGATCGAGTGCCCGGAGTTCACGGACAGGCCCATGATCCAGCGCGCCCTCCTCCCCTTCCTCGCCGCGGCCGCCGTCGTCGTCGCGAGCGTCCCCGCCGCGGCCCAGTCCGGCCGCTACGTCACGCCGCCGCCAGTGCTGCTGTCGCCCAACCTGACCGAGCCGTGGGTGATGCAGCTCACCCCCGGCCGCACCCCGATCTACGCCGCGCCGTCGGAGCGCCGCACCACCCGGCGCGCCCCCGCGCCGGCGGTGGAGCCGGCGGTCGTGCAGCCGGCGACGATCACCGTCACGCCGCGCCCCGGCGCCGCGGTCGACCCGCGCACCGTGCCGACCGATCCGGAGTACCTGCCCGCCGAGGTGAGCTACGACGGTCCGGAGAAGCCCGGCACCATCGTGATCGACACCCGCACCCGGCACCTCTACCTGGTCGAGACCGGCGGCACGGCCCGGCGCTACGGCGTCGGCGTCGGCAGGCCGGGCTTCGAGTGGGCCGGCGAGCACTCGATCACCCGCAAGGCCGAGTGGCCGGACTGGCATCCGCCGGCGGAGATGCGCCAGCGCCAGCCGCACCTGCCGGTGATGATGCCCGGCGGGCCGAAGAACCCGCTCGGGGCGCGGGCGATGTACCTCGGCTCCACGCTCTACCGCATCCACGGCACCGCCGAGCCGTGGACGATCGGCCACGCGGTGTCGTCGGGCTGCATCCGCATGCGCAACGAAGACGTGATGGACCTCTACGAACGTGTGAAGGTCGGAACCCGCGTCATCGTCTTGTGAGCGGGCGCGCGACCTGCGATCAATAGGCGGGCGGCTTCCTCCCGGCCGCCCGAATCGCCATTTCTCCTCAGTCCGGACTTCCGATGCCCACCTCGTCGGCCCATTTCCCGCGTCGAGCCGTCGCCGCCACCTGTCTGGCGCTGCTCGTCGCGGCCTGCAATACGACCGCCCCGTCGACCCCCGTTTCCGCCCTCGTCGCCAAGGACCAGGCCGCCAAGGAGCCCTCGCCGCTCCCGTTCGGCCTCGGTTACGCGCCGGCGACCACCGTCAACGACCTCGACACCACGCTGACCGGCGTGCAGCTGCCGCCGGAGCCGTTCCGGCGTGCCGAAGTCGAGTTCAAGACCGACGAGGCGCCGGGCACCCTGGTGATCGACACCAAGGAGCATTTCCTCTACCTCGTCCTGCCCGACGGCAAGGCGATGCGCTACGGCGTCGGCGTCGGGCGCGAGGGCTTCGGTTGGAAGGGCGCGGTGCGCGTCGGCTCCAAGCAGGAGTGGCCGCGCTGGTTCCCGCCCAAGGAGATGATCGCCCGCGAGCGTGCCAAGGGCAAGATCCTCCAGGAGATGATGGAAGGCGGCCCGGGCAACCCGCTCGGCGCGCGTGCGCTCTATCTCTACGACGGCGAGAAGGACACGCTGTTCCGCATCCACGGCACCGTCGAGCCGAACACGATCGGCCGCAACGTGTCGTCGGGCTGCATCCGCATGGCCAACCTCGACGTCATCGACCTCTACGACCGCGTCCCGCTCGACGCCAAGGTCGTGGTGCGCTGACCGACCCTCCGCCGGCGCGCGACGACACAGCGACGGCCGCTCCGCGAGGGGCGGCCGTTTTCGTTTCCGGGTCGAGCCCGCGCGGATCAGAGCTCGTCGAGACGGCGGTGGTAGGCGTCCACCGTGCAGCCGCGCGGGTCGCCGCTCTTGCCGCAGCCGAGCAATTCGCGCCGCCAGCTCTTCTGGTTGGCGCGCATGACCGCGACGTCGTTGGCCGGGGCGAGCGCCAGCGCGCTGGCGAAGGCCTTGGCGAGGCGCACGTCGAGGTCGGCGAGTTCGTCGTCGGAGCAGATCAGCTTCTCGACGTCGCTCTTGGCACCGTCGCAGTCGAAGCTCGGCGTCGCCGCGGCGGCCCCGGCCGTCGCCGTGACGGCACCGACCGACGTCGTCAGCGCGAACAGCCCCGCCGCCAATGTCCCGCGCGCGCCCATGGACGCAGATCCCTCCGGCAATGAATGGGACGCGGCTCCCACCGCCGCGCACGAATATGGGAGGTAATATTCGCGGCGGTTTCGCGGCACGTCCAGCCCGGATCCTTCAAATTCGACGTTACCGGGTCGCGATCTCCGCAGGGGCCGGTCCGCCGTGGGCCCAGTCCAACAGCTCGACCGTGTGCACCACTGGCACCGGGGCGGCGGCGCCGAGCTGGGTGATGCAACCGATATTGCCGGTGGCGATCACGTCGGGTGCGACGCGGGCGACGTTGGCGAGCTTGCGGTCGCGCAGCCGGGTCGCGATTTCGGGCTGGAGGATGTTGTAGGTGCCGGCCGAGCCGCAGCAGAGGTGACCCTCGGGCACGTCGCGCACGGTGAAGCCGGCCCGGCGCAGGAGCGCCTTCGGCTCCTCGCGCACCCGCTGGCCGTGCTGCATGGAACAGGCCGAGTGGTAGGCGACCGTCAGCGGCGCCGGGGCCGTCACCGCCGGCAGCGCGAGGCCGGAGAGATACTCGGTGACGTCGCGGGCGAGCGCCGACACCCGCGCCGCCTTGGCGGCATAGGCGGGATCGCCGCGCAGCATGTGGCCGTAGTCCTTGATCGTGGTGCCGCAGCCGGACGCCGTCACCAGGATGGCGTCCAGCCCGCCGTCCTCGATCACCGCCGTCCAGGCGTCGACGTTGCGGCGCACCGCCGTCAGCGCCACGGCCTCGCGGCCCATGTGGTGGGCGAGCGAGCCGCAGCAGCCTTCGCCCGGCGGCAGCACGACGGTGACGCCGAGCCGGCCGAGCAGGCGCACGGTCGCCTCGTTGATCTCGGGTCGGAGGCCCGGCTGGGCGCATCCGGTCAGCAGCGCGACCCGGCCGCGCGCCGGCACCGCGGCCGGGGCGATCGTGCGGCCCGGAACGAGCACGCTCGGCGCCGCCGCCTTGGCCGGTGCGAGCCGCAGCATGGCGGCGAGCCGGCGCCCGGTCGGCCCGAGCCGGTCCAGCAACGGCGCGAAGGGCTTGCCGAACAGGGCGAGCGCCAGCGCGGCGCGGAAGCGACTGCGGTCCGGCAGCATGGCCACCAGCAGCGCCCTGAGCAGGCGGTCCGGCAGCGGGCGGACGTAGGTCTCCTCGACGTGCGCGCGGGCGTGGTCGACGAGGTGCATGTAGTGCACGCCCGAGGGGCAGGTCGTCATGCAGGACAGGCACGACAGGCAGCGGTCGACATGCAGCACCGTCTCGGCGTCGGCCGGCCGGTCCGCCTCCAGCATCTCCTTGATCAGATAGATGCGCCCGCGCGGGCTGTCGAGTTCGTCGCCGAGCAGCACGAAGGTCGGACAGGTCGCGGTGCAGAAGCCGCAGTGGACGCAGGTGCGGAGGATCGATTCCGCCTCCGCGGTGTCCGGGTCGGCGAGCTGGGCGAGCGAGAAGTTCGTCTGCATGGCTGCCGTCCCTATCCTTCGTCGACGAATTTCACCACGTCGACCCCCGACGTGGTCACCGCGGTCGCGCCGGCCGCGATCAGTTCGTTCCGCATGGCGTAGGCTCGCGCGGCCCCGAATATCAGAATCGGCGTGTCGATCTTCATCCGCCGAACCTCGGCCGCGAAGTCCCGTCCCGCCAACGGCCGATCCACACCACGTTCGATCCGCCCGAGATCGGAGATGATCCGGTCGTAGCGTGCCTTCGCCAGTCTGTTCAAAGCGTCCTCGGTGCTCCGGGATATCTCCACGATGTGCCCCTCGGCGACAAAGCGCTCCACGAGAAAAGCGTTGTTGCCGGGCTCGTCGTCGACCCAGAGGATGCGTTTCGAGGATGCTTCGGCTTCTCGTGCAGGCGCCGGGAAAGGCAACACGATCTCTACCGATCCGTTGTCGTTGCCCTCGACGAAGTCGACCGTCTCCCCTTGCGGAGCGGCGACATCGTTCGATTTGCCCGCAACCGCGGCTTCCAACTTCGCGAGCCGCGCCTGGAGATCCGAGATGTTCTCGCCGTTGTTCGCCGTGACCTGGGCAACCGAGAGCTTCTGGCCGGCGATCTCGATCTCCATGCGCCCGGACACCAGCAGCTTCTCGATCAGCGGCTTGAACTTCCAAACGACGAAGACGGCAAAGGCGACCCTGGCCAGTGGAGCCAGGGCCTCCAGGAGCTTCGCAATCGCTTCGACGTGACCGTCCATGGTGTTCCCTGCCCTTTCAGGGCGGTGCAATGCCCGGTGTCAGAAGTCCATCCGGCCGGGGTTGAGGATGCCGGCCGGGTCGAACTCGGCCTTGAGACGGCGGGCGAGCGCGGCGAGCGCGGCGGGCTGGGGCTCGAAGGGGGGGACGCGGAGGCGGAGGTCGGGCGCGCCGCGCAGCAGCGTGGCGTGGCCGCCGCCGGCCGCGGCGACCGCGGCGCGGACGCGGGCGGCGTGGGCGTCCGGGGCGGCGGGATCGACCGCGAGGAGGACGAGGCCGCCGGACCAGTCGTAGACGACCGTCGCCGCATCCGGCACGGCGGCGGCGATCGCGGGCCCCGCCGTCGGCGCCACCGAGACGCGCCAGAGCGGGTGGTCGCGGTTATCGGCGAAGAGCGCGCCGTCGCGCAAGGCGGCGAAGATGCGCGCGGTCTCGGCCGACCCCAGCCGCTCGGCGGTCCCGAACGGCTTCAGCAGGCCGGCGAGGCGGCCGGCGCGCTCCTCGACCGACGGCGCGACGCCCTCGAGGCGGAGCAGCGTGACGGCGGCCGGGAACCCCAGCCGAGCCGCCGCCGGTGCCGGCAGGTGGCTCGCCGCGGAGACGTCGACCGGCGCGCCCATGGCCGCGGTCATCGCCGCGACCGCGCGCGCGTCGGAGAGGCCGGCGAGGAGCACCGTGGCCGCGGTCTCGGCCTTCGGCATCACCTTCAGCGTCACCTCGGTGAGGACCGCGAGCGTGCCGAAGGAGCCGGCGAGGCCCTTGGAGAGGTCGTAGCCGGTGACGTTCTTCACCACCTTGCCGCCGGCGCGGAAGATCTCGCCGCGCCCCGAGACGGCGGTGACGCCGAGCACGTGGTCGCGCAGCGCGCCGGCGCGGATCCGGCGCGGACCGGACAGGGCCGTCGCGACGAGGCCGCCGACCGTGCCGGCGCCGGCCTCGCCGTGGGCGAGCCCGGCGAGCGGCGGCTCGAAAGCGAGTTCCTGGCCGGCGGCGTCGACCGCCACGGCGATCTCGGCGAGCGGCGTACCGGCGCGGGCGGTCAGCACCAGTTCGGCCGGCTCGTAGGCGACGATGCCGGTGACGGCGGAGAGGTCGAGCGGGCGGTGTTCGACCGGCCGGCCGAGGCCGGCGCGGGTGCCGTGGCCGCGCGGGGCGATCGGGGTGCCGGACGCGGCGGCGTCGGCGACGACCGCGCGGACGTCCTCGTCGGTGACGGGCCTCTCCATCAGAACCTCGGGATGTCGGGGAACGGCAGCCGGCCGCCGGAAACGTGCATGCGGCCAAGTTCGGCGCAGCGGTGGAGTTCGGGGAAGACCTTGCCGGGGTTGAGCAGGTGCTTCTCGTCGAAGGCGCACTTGACGCGGATCTGGTGGGCGAGGTCCGTCTCGGTGAACATCGCCGGCATCAGGTCGCGCTTCTCGATGCCGACGCCGTGCTCGCCGGTGAGCACGCCGCCGACCTCGACGCAGAGCCGGAGGATGTCGGCGCCGAGTGCCTCGGCGGCCTCGAGTTCGCCGGGGGCGTTGGCGTCGTAGAGGATCAGGGGGTGCAGGTTGCCGTCGCCGGCGTGGAAGACGTTGGCGACGCGCAGGCCGTGCTTCACCGAGAGCTCGCGCATCCGCGCCAGCACCGTCGGCAGTTCGCGGCGCGGGATGGTGCCGTCCATGCAGTAGTAGTCCGGCGAAATCCGTCCGACCGCGGGGAAGGCGGCCTTGCGGCCGGCCCAGAAGGCCATGCGCTCGGCGTCCGAGGTCGAGACCCGGCAGTCGGTGGCGCCGCGCCCGCGCGCGATCGCCTCGACGCGCGCGAGGAGATGGTCGACCTCGACGGGCGGACCGTCGAGTTCCACGATCAGCAGCGCCTCGGCGTCGCGCGGGTAGCCGACGCGGACGAAATCCTCGGCGGCGTTGATCGCCGGCTTGTCCATCATCTCCATGCCGCCCGGGATGATGCCGGCGGCGATGACGTCGGCCACGGTCAGGCCCGCAGCCTCGGCGCTGTCGAAGGCGACCAGCACGGCGCGCGCGGTCTCGGGCGCGCGCAGGATCCGCACCGTCACCTCGGTGACGACGCCGAGCAGGCCTTCCGAACCGACGATCAGCGCCAGGAGGTCGTAGCCCGGCGCGTCGAGATGGGCGCCGCCGATGCGCAGGACCTCGCCGGTCATCAGCACCATCTCGACGCCGAGCACGTTGTTGGTGGTCAGGCCGTATTTGAGGCAGTGCACGCCGCCGGAGTTCTCCGCGACGTTGCCGCCGATCGAGCAGGCGATCTGCGAGGAGGGATCGGGGGCGTAGTAGAAGCCCTCGTGCTCGACGGCGCGGGTGATGCCGAGGTTGGTCACGCCCGGCTCGACCACCGCGACGCGGTTCTCGAAGTCGACCCGCTTGACCCGGTTGAAGCGCATCATCGACATCAGCACGCCGTCGGCGAGCGGCAGCGCCCCACCCGACAGCGACGTCCCCGCCCCGCGCGGCACCACCTTGACGTCGTGGGCGTGGCACCAGGCCAGCACCGCCGCGACCTGCTCGACGGTCTCGGGCAGCACCACCACCAGCGGTACCGTCCTGTAGGCGGTCAGCCCGTCGGATTCGTAGGGCTTCATGCCGACCGCGCCGTCGATCGTGCCGTCCGGCACGATCCGCCGCATCGCCGCGACGATCTCACCACGACGCGCCAGCGTCCCGGCATCGGGTTCGGGCATCACGGGATGGGACATGGGGGCCTCGGGGTTGGGGGCGGCAGTCGGGCGGTCAGGTTTCGGCAGTCGGCAGTAGGCAGTCGGCAGTCGGGAGGTCGCGGCGGTGGAGACGGCTCGCGCTCGCTTTGCAACGGGAGGACGGATCGATGGCGGCAGCGTTGCGCCACACGGGCGGCCCGCATCGGACCGTCGGCGCCCCGGCCCACCCCTCTCCCTGTCCCTGCCCCACAAGGGGGGAGGGGACGATGTGGAGATGTTCCGCGCAGCCGAAGGGCGGCCGGGCAGGGTCGGCCAGGGGCGAAGAACATGAGTCCGGGCAGAACGGCACACACCGACCGTCCCCCCCGTCCCCTCCCCGCTCGTGCGGGAGACGACGGAAGAGGCCCAACCGCGCTCGACGAAACGCCTCCGCCGGGCGCGCCTGCAAGCCACCCCCTCTCCCCGTCCCTCCCCCCTGGTGGGGGAGGGACGGGGAGAGGGGGCCACCGCCGCGACGCCCCTACTGCCCACTGCCCACTGCCTACTGCCGAAGCCCAACTGCCGACTGCCCACTGCCGACGCCCGACTTCCTCCCCCCTTCCCCCGCCTGCCTGCCGCCGCCTAATCTCCCGTCGAACGGGAGAGTGGCCGTGCAGGACATCCAGGACCTCGCGATCTTCGCCAAGGTGGTGGCCACGGGGTCGATGTCGGCGGCGGGGCGGGCGCTGGGGTTGACGCCGGCGGTGGTGTCGAAGCGGATCCGGCGGCTCGAGGAGCGGCTCGGCACGCTGCTCCTGCAGCGCACCACCCGGCAGATCGCCCTCACCGAAGCGGGCCAGGGCTTCCACGAGCGCATCGTCCAGGTGCTGGCCTCGATCGAGGAGGCGGAGGCCTACGTGTCCCGGCGGTCGGCGATGGCGCAGGGCACGCTGAAGATCTCGGCGCCGACCACCTTCGGCCGGCTGCACGTCGCGCCGGTGCTCGGCGCCTTCCTCGAGAAGAACCGCGGCCTCAAGCTCAACCTCGTCCTCTCCGACGAGTTCGTCGACGTGGTCGGCGACGGCTTCGACCTCGCGATCCGGATCGGCGCGCTCGCCGATTCCAGTCTCGTCGTCCGCCGGCTCGCGCCGAACCACCGCTTCCTGTGCGCCAGCCCGGCCTATCTCGCTCGCAACGGCGTGCCGCAGCGGCTGTCCGACCTCGAGACCCACGTCTGCCTCGCCGCCGCGCACCAGGATCCCTGGCGCCTCGAGGGGCCGGACGGCGAGGTCGCGGTCCATGCCAACGCGGCGGTGCAGACCAATTCCTCCGAGGTGGTGCGCGAGCTCTGCCTCTCCGGCGTCGGCATCGCTTTGCGCTCGACCTGGGACGTCGGGCCGGAGCTCTCGGCCGGCAAGCTGCAGGTGGTGCTGCCGCGCTACCGCGGCTCGCGCCACGTCGCCGTGCACGCTGTCTATCCGAGCCGGCGCTTCCTGCCGGCCAAGGTGCGGCTCTTCATCGACTATCTCGCCGGCCTCTACGGCCCGAAGCCCTACTGGGACGAGGGCCTCGAGGCGCTGACGGGCCGCGCCGAGGCGGCGGAGTGAGCCGCGCGCGGGCGTCATCCGTGGTCCTCGCCTGCATGGTGGCGGCGGATCGAGCGCACCACCAGGAACACCGCCAGCACCACCGGCAGCACCGCAATCGCGGTGAGCACGCCGGGATCGATCTCGACGCCGAAGGCGTGGCCGCCCTTGGCGAGATAGCCGATCAGGCCGACGACGTAGTAGCTGACCGCCGCTACCGACAGGCCCTCGACGGTCTGCTGCAGGCGCAGTTGCAGGCGGGCGCGGCGGTTCATCGATTCCAGCACGTCGCGGTTCTGCTGCTCGAGCTCGACGTCGACGCGGGTGCGCAGGAGGTTGGCGGCGCGGCCGAGCTTTTGCGACAGGTCGTGCTGGCGGTCCTGCAGCGCCTGCAGGGTGCGCATCGCCGGCGCGGTACGGCGGGCGAGGAAGGCGCCCCAGGTCGAATAGCCCTCCCACGGCTCCTCGCGCACGGCGGCGAGGCGCAGGCCCACGATCTCGTCGTAGGCGCGCGAGGCGCCGAAACGGTAGGCCGAGGCGGCGGCAGAGGCCTCGAGATCGGCGGTGAGCGCCGTGAGGTCGCCGAGCAACTTGCGGTTCTTCTCGAGGCCGGTGGTCTGGCGGATCTCGCGCGAGATCTCGACGAGGCTCCGCTCGATCTGGCCAATGACCGGTCCCTGCGTCTGCGCCTCGGGCAGGCCGAGCATGGCGAAGGTGCGGTAGGTCTCGATCTCGAGCAGCCGCTGCACCAGCGCGCCGGCCTGACGGGCGTGCAGGCCGCGGTCGACCACCAGGATCCGGGTGCGGCCGTCGCGGTCGACGCGGAAGTCGGTGACGATCAGCGCCGTGCCGTCGACCACCTGCGAGGCCGACACCCAGACCTCCTCGAAGCTGCCGATCGGCCCGCGCGCGTCGCCGGCGAAGGCGGCCTCCGGCACCAGGTCGAGCCGGGTCGCCACCATCAGTTCGCCCGGCGGCACGAAGCCGGCGCCGAACGGATCGTCGGCGACCGGTTGGAACGGCTCGGCGCCCGGCCGCGGCGCGACGTCGAAGGTGTAGGAGGTGAACTCGGTGAACTGCTCCCAGCGCAGCGTGCCGCCGTTGACCTCGATCTGGTGCACCTTGCGCTCGGGGCCGGGACCGTCGAGGCCGTGGCGCTGGCAGAACGCGTTGAGGAAGGCGCGGTCCGCGGCCGCGGCGGCGGGCGGCGTCTCGAAGGCGTAGTGCAGGAAGACGCGCGGCGTCTGGACGAGGCGGAACGGCCGGGCGTGGACCTCGCCCAGGATCCGCGAGCGCAGCGGATGGGTCGGCCACGCCACGTGCCCCGCTCCCGTGTTGCCGTTCGCCGTCATCGTCCCACCCCGATCCCCCCGGCCGGATTCGGTCCGGCGCCGCGCGGCATTCCACCCGCGGGCACGTCGGCTGTCCACGACGACCTTGGGGGCGATCCGGGAGCGCGGCAAGTGGTCTGCTCGGTTGACCACTTTCCTTCCGGTCGCTACATTGCCCTTGCCCGGACCGACGGGCAAGCCCCTTCACGAGCCTTCGCCGATGATCTATCGCGAGGTCGCCCAGAATCGAACGGCCGACGTCGTGGTCGCGCAGGTCGAGAGCCTGATCCTCGACGGCGTCCTCCGTCCGGGCGACCGGCTGCCGAGCGAACGCGAACTCGCGCGCGCCCTCGACGTCTCGCGGCCGATCCTGCGCGAGGCACTCGACGACCTCGCCGCCCGCGGGCTGGTCGAGAGCCGGCACGGCGGCGGCACCTACGTCGCCGACGTCATCGGCGAGGTGTTCCGCCAGCCGGTGGTGGCGCTGGTGCGCTCCCATCCGCGTGTCCAGGCCGACTACCTGGCCTTTCGTCGCGAGGTCGACGCCATCGCCGCCGGTCTCGCCGCCGAGCGCGCGAACGCGGACGACCGCGCCCTTCTCCGCGGCATCCTGGAGCGGCTCGACGAGGCCCACGCCGCCGGCGACGTCCAGCGCGAGGCCGAACTCGACGTCGAATTCCACCTCGCGGTCTCGGATTGCACCCACAACACGGTGCTGCTGCACACGCTCCGGGCCTGCTACCGTCTGCTCGCCGACGGGGTGTTCTACAATCGCGCCCTGCTCTACGGCGAGGCCGACTGCCGCGACCGGCTGCACGCCCAGCACCACGCCGTCGCCGAGGCGATCCTCGCCGGCGACGGCGCGGCGGCCCGGGCGGCGGCGGCGGCGCACATGGACTACGTCGCGGCCGAGGTGGCCGCGCGGCAGGAGGCCGACGCCCGCGCGGCGGTGTCGGCACGGCGCCGCGCGGTCGCCGAGGCCCGGCTCGACGGACCACGCGGCGGGCGCGGACCCGCGCTCGGTCTCACGGAAACGACGGCGCCCGGCGGACGGAGGGGACGGACGGCATGACGGATCGGAAACCGCGCGTGGCGCTGCTGGTGACTTGTCTGGTGGACCTGTTCCGCCCGACGGTGGGCTTCGCCGCGATCAAGCTGCTCGAGGACGCCGGCTGCGTCGTCGACGTGCCGGAGGTGCAGACCTGCTGCGGCCAGCCGGCCTACAATTCCGGCGACCGGGCCGACGCCCGGGCCCTCGCCGAGGCGGTGATCGGCGCCTTCGAGGGCTTCGAATACGTGGTGGTGCCGTCTGGCTCCTGCGGCGGCATGGTCAAGCACCACTATCCCGAGCTGTTCCACGGCGACCCGAACTGGTGGCCGCGCGCCGACGCGCTCGCCGCCCGCACCTTCGAGCTGACCAGCTTCCTGGTCGACGTGCTCGGTGTCCGCAGCGTCGCCGCCGCCTTCGAGGGCTCGGTAACCTATCACGACAGCTGCTCGGGTCTGCGCGAGCTCGGCGTCCACGCCCAGCCCCGCGCGCTGCTCGCCGGCGTCGACGGCGTCACGGTGAAGGAGATGGCCGACAGCGACGTCTGCTGCGGCTTCGGCGGCACCTTCTGCGTCAAGTACGGCGAGATCTCCAACACGATCGTGTCGAAGAAGACCGCCAACATCCGGGCCGCCGGCGCCGGCACGCTGCTCGCCGGCGACCTCGGATGCCTCCTCAACATGGCCGGCAAGCTGAAGCGCGAGGGCTCCGGCGTCGAGGTCCGCCACGTCGCCGAGGTACTGGCCGGCATGGCCGACGGCCCGGCGATCGGCGAGGCGCCGCGCCGGAAATGATGCGATAGTGGATCCCCGCCCGGGACACGGGAGACGCCCATGGGACGCGCGAAGGAAAAGCCGCTCTTCGCCGAGCAGACCGACTACGAGGACGACTTCTTCCAGTGGTGCTTCGAGCAGGCCGACCTGCTGCGGAAGCGGCGCTTCGACGAGGTCGACCTGCCCAACGTGATCGAGGAGCTCGAGAGCATGGGCAATGAACAGCTCCACGCGTTGCGCTCGTCCTACCGGCTCCTGATCGCCCATCTCCTGAAGTGGCGCTTTCAGCCGGAGAAGCGCACCGCGTCCTGGCAGGTCACCATCGGCCGCGAGCGCGACAACGTCGCCGACCGCGAGGCCGACAACCCGTCGCTGGCCGTGAAGGCGGCGGCGATCGTCGCCTACGTCTACCCGCGCGCCGTCCGCGAGGCGGCGGCCGAGACCGGCCTGCCGCGCTCGACCTTCCCTGTCGCCTGCCCGTGGTCGCTCGACCAGTTGCGCGACGACGACTTCCTGCCCGAGTGACGTTCCCCTCCATGCAGATCACGTCCCCCCGCTTCTCGACCAACGCCCACGAGGCGCTGCACGACGCCCCTCTCCAGAAGGCGATGAGCCACGTGGAGAAGAATTTCGTCGTCCGCCGGCGGGCCGCCGCCGACGCGCTGCCGGAGTTCGAGGCGCTGCGCGACGCCGCGCGCGACATCAAGAACCACACGCTGAAGCACCTCGACCTCTATCTCGAGGCCTACGAGCGCAAGGTCGTCGAGGCCGGCGGCCACGTGCACTGGGCCGAGAGCGCCGAGGACGCCCGCCGCATCGTGCTCGACATCTGCCGCAAGGCGGGCGCGAAGACGGTGACCAAGGGCAAGTCGATGATCTCTGAGGAGATCGCCCTCAACGACCACCTCGAAAAGAACGGGGTGATCCCGGTCGAGACCGACCTCGGCGAGTACATCATCCAGTTGCGCGGCGAGCACCCGAGCCACATCATCGCGCCGGCGGTCCATCTCAACAAGGATCAGGTCGAGGCCGAGTTTCGCCGCGTCCACACCCACCTCGACCCGAAGCGCGACCTGACCGAGCCGACCAGTCTGCTCGCCGAGGCGCGCGGCGAGTTGCGCGCCAAGTTCCTCGCCGCCGACGTCGGCATCACCGGCGCCAACTTCCTGGTCGCCGAGACCGGCACCTCGATCATCGTCACCAACGAGGGCAACGGCGACCTGACGCAGATCCTGCCGAAGGTCCACGTCGTCGTCGCCTCGATCGAGAAGATCACGCCGACGCTGTCGGACGTGGCGCAGATCCTGCGCGTGCTCGCCCGCTCGGCGACCGGCCAGGAGATGAGCGTCTACACCACGCTCTCGACCGGACCGCGCCGGCCGGACGACCCGGACGGGCCGGCCGAGTACCACGTGGTGCTGCTCGACAACGGCCGCTCGTCGATGCTCGGCACCGAGTTCGAGGACATGCTGCGCTGCATCCGCTGCGGCGCCTGCATGAACCACTGCCCGGTCTACCACGCGATCGGCGGCCACGCCTACGGCTGGGTCTATCCCGGCCCGATGGGCGCGGTGCTGACGCCGACGCTGATCGGCGTCGACAAGGGCGGCAACCTGCCGAACGCCTCCACCTTCTGCGGGCGCTGCGAGAGCGTGTGCCCGATGCGGATCCCGCTGCCGAAGATGATGCGGCACTGGCGCGAGAAGGAGTTCGAGCGCCACCTCCAGCCGACGCCGGCACGCTACGGCCTCGCCGCCTGGGCCTTCCTCGTCCGCCGCCCGAAGCTCTACCGCCTCGCCGCCCGCACCGCGGCGCGCGCGCTGGCGCTCATGGGCCGCCGACGCGGACGGGTCTCCGCCCTGCCGCTCGCCGGCGGCTGGACCGACTGGCGCGACATGCCCGCCCCCGAGGGCGGCACCTTCATGAGCCGATACGCTCGGGAGAAGCGCCCGTCATGACCGCCCGCGACGCCATCCTCGCCCGCATCCGCCGCTCCGCCGGCGTCGGCGAGGCCGACACGACCCGCCGCGCCGCGGTCGCCGACCGGCTGGTCCGCGCCCCGCGCGGCGTGGTGCCCGCCCGCGCGCAGCTAGACCCGGAGGCGCGGATCCGGCTGTTCCTGGAGAAGGTCGCGGCCGCCGCCGCCACGGTCGTGCGCCTCGCCGACGCCGCGGCGGTGCCCGCCGCGCTCGCCGAATACTTGCGCGCCGGCAACCTGCCGCAGGCGGTGCGCATGGGCGAGGATCCCCGCCTCGCCGCGATCGACTGGGCGAGCCAGCCGCAGCTGACGATCTCGCACGGGCCGAGCGCCGGCACCGACCTCGTCTGCGTCGGCCACGCCGAGGCCGGCGTCGCCGAGACCGGAACGCTGGCGCTGGTGTCGGGGCCGGACAACCCGACCACGCTCAACTTCCTGCCGGACGTCCACGTCGTCCTGGTCGACGCCGCCGCGGTGGTTGGCGACCTCGAGAGCGTGTTCGACGGTCTGCGCGCCCGCTACGGCGCCGGGCGGATGCCGCGCACGGTCAACCTGATCACCGGCCCGTCGCGCTCGGCCGACATCGAGCAGACCCTTCTGCTCGGCGCCCACGGCCCGCGCAGCCTGCACGTGATCGTCGTCGGCTGACGGGCGGAAAGCCCTGGCGTGCCGGGGCTTCCTCGCACGGGACTTCAGCCCTTGCGGCCGCCCATCCACTGCTCGAAGAAGCTGCGGCCTGCCTCGTTCATCTCGACGCCGGCCTCGAACAGCTTGCCGAAGCCCTCCATGCCCGGCGGCCACTGCGGCGCCTCGGGCTCGGCCGGCTTGACGCCGGGCTTGCCCTCGGCATAGCCCTTGAGGAAGGCGCCCATGGCGTCGCGCATCGGGTTGCCGAGCGCCCCGAAGGCGGCGGCGGCGTCACCGGCCTTGGCGGTCTTCAGGAAGGGCGCGAAGGGCGTGCCCTCGAGCTCCTTGGAAAGGCCGCCGAACAGAGTGGCGGCCATGGCCGGCATCACCTTGGAGACGACGTCGACGCCGAGGCCGGTCATGGCCGAGGCCTGCCGGGCGAGCACGCTCGCGGCGTCGCCGGAGCCGAACATCTTCTCGAGCGCCAGCCGGGCCGCCTCGGTGGCGGCCGGCGACACGGCGGCGCGGGCGTCCTCGTAGGCGGCGCGGAACTTGTCCGGGTCGAGCATCTCGGCGAAGGCCGCCGGCGAGGTCATGTCGGCCGCCGACTTCTTCATACCGAGGGCGAACACCGGCAGGAGCGTGCCCATCAGCTTGTCGAACTCGGGCCGGCTCAGGCCGTAGGCCTTGGCGAGATTGTCGATCGCCTGCCCGCCCTGGGCCTGGCGCATCAGATCGGCGAAGGTGAACATCCGCGACTCCTCTTCGGTCACGGATGATCGGACCATCCGGCCCCGCCGTCAAACCGCGGCCCGGCCGTCAATAGGCGTAGTCGCGGAAGACGTTGGAGAGATCGCCCTTCCAGGGGCCGGCCAGCTTGTCGAGCAGCAGTTCGGCCGGGGTGCGGCCGAGCGCGACGGTCTCCTCGAGCGGGGCGAGATAGGTGGTCTCGTCGGCGCCCTGGCCGTTGACGACGGCGCGCCGCCGCAGTCCCTCGCGCGAGATCGCCAGCACCTCGCGGGCGATCTCGAGCACGGTGCGGCCACGGAACGGAGTGGCGAGCGCGGTGGTCGGCACGCGGTCGCGCAGGGTCTGGCGCTCCTCGGCGGTCCAGTCCTTCACCACGTCCCAGGCGGCCGCGAGGGCGACGTCGTCGTAGAGCAGGCCGACCCAGAAGGCCGGCAGCGCCAGGATGCGCCGGGTCGGGCCCGAATCGGCGCCGCGCATCTCGAGGAAGCGCTTCAGGCGCACCTCGGGGAACAGCGTGGAGAGGTGGTTGTCCCAATCGCCGCGGGTCGGCATGCCATCGGGCACGCGGTTCCGCAGCGCGCCGGACATGTACTGGCGGAAGGTGACGTCGGTGGCCTCGTGGTAGGTGTCGCCGCGCTTGACGAAATACATCGGCACGTCGATCGCCCAGTCGACGTAGCGCTCGAAGCCGAAGCCGTCCTCGAACACGAAGGGCACCATGCCCGAGCGGGCGTTGTCGGTGTCGCGCCAGATCTCCGAGCGCTCCGACAGCCGTCCGGTCGGCCGGCCGTCGAGCACCGGCGAGTTGGCGAACAGCGCCGTCGCGATCGGCTGCAGGGCCACCGACACCCGCATCTTCGCGACCATGTCGGCCTCGGAGCCGAAGTCGAGGTTCACCTGCACGGTCGCGGTGCGGAACATCATGTCGAGGCCGCGGCTGCCGACCTTCGGCATGTAGGACGACATGATGGCGTAGCGCGACTTCGGCATCACCGGCGTGTCGGCCAGCGACCACACCGGACTGATGCCGAGGCCGAGGAAGCCGATGCCGAGCGGATCGGCGATCTCGCGCACCTGCGCCATGTGCGAGAAGGTCTCGGCGCAGGTCTGGTGCAGCGTCTCGAGCGGCGCGCCCGACAGCTCGAACTGGCCGCCGGGCTCCAGGCTGATGGCGCCGCCGCCGGCGGGATCGGCGAGGCCGATCGGCAGGCCGCGGTCGAGGATCGGCTCCCAGCCGAGCAGGCCAGCCATGCCGTCGAGCAGCTGGCGGATGCCGCCGCGGCCCTCGTAGGGCACCGGCGAGAAATCGGCGCGGCGGAAGCCGACCTTCTCGTGCTCGGTGCCGATCCGCCACGCGCTGCGCGGTTTCGCGCCGGTGGCCAGTCGCTCGACGAGATCGTCGCGGGACGTGATCGGCGTATCGTCGGACGTGTCGCGCGCCATGGGTGGATTCCGGCTTCAGGGGGCGGCACCCTAGCGGGCGGCCCGGTGGCTTTCAATCGGGGCCGCCGATCACGTCCCGGCGAGGACGGCGCGACGGCGGAACGGCATGGCGGGCGGTCGTTTTTCGCTGGCGCGGACCGCCCGCGGGTGGGCTATGCTGCGGCTTCCTCCGAATAGCCCGCCGATGTCGACAAGCGCATGAAGATCCTGGTCGTCGAAAACTACCGTGGCACCCATCTCGGCCTCGTCGGCCGTGCCCTCGCCGAGGCCGACGCCGCCGTCGACCTCCGTCTGATGTACGAGGGCGACGCCCTGCCGCCGGACGCCGAGGGACACGACGGCATCGTCGTGCTCGGCGGCGGCCAGGACGCGCTGGCCGACGCCGCCCATCCCTACCTGCCGGCGCTCGCGGAGCTGACGCGGACCTTCGGCGCCGCCGACAAGCCGGTGCTCGGCATCTGCCTCGGCTCGCAGATCGTGGCGCGCGGCCACGGCGGCCGCAACATCCTCGGCCGGCCGATCGAGATCGGCTGGCGCGCCGTGACGCCGACCGACGCCGGCCGCCGCGACCCGCTGATCGCCGCCATCGGCGACGGCGCGCCGATGTTCCACTGGCACACCGACACCTTCGACCTGCCCGAGGGCGCGACGCACCTGGCGTCCTCCGCGCAGACGCCGAACCAGGCGTTCCGAATCGGCCGCGCCGTCTACGGCGTCCAGTTCCACTTCGAGGCCGACCGCGGCGTCGTCGCCGACTGGACCACCGCCTACGCCGAACTCCTCGCCAACGGCGCGCCCGAGTGGCCGGCCGAGCACGCGCGCGTCGAGGCCGAACTCGGCCCGCTCGCCGACGCCGTCGGCCTCGAGATCGCCCGTGCCTGGGTTCGCCTCGCGGCCGAGATGGCGACCGAGCGCGCCGGCGCGCTGCGCCGGCCCGGCTGACCCGGCGGGCGCGGCAGGTTGCTCACCAGTCGCCGATGGTGGCCTGGATCATCGTCAGCGCCACCACGGCGGCGGTGTCCGCCCTGAGGATGCGCGGACCGAGCGGGATCGGCGTCACGAAGGGCAGCGCCCTGAGGCGTCGACGCTCCTCCTCGGCGAAGCCGCCCTCCGGGCCGATCAGCACCGCGACCGGACCGCGCCCGAGCGCCGTCAGCGTCGCGGTCGGGTTGGTGGTGTCCTCGCCCTCGTCGCAGAAGATCAGCCGGCGGCCGGGCTCATCCTCGGGGAAGCGGTCGAGCACGCGCTCGAGCCGCTCCTCGGCCTCGACCGGGGGCACGTGCAGCACGCCGCACTGCTCGGCGGCCTCGACCACGTTGGCGCGCATGCGCTCGACGTTGACGCGCGTCGCCTGGGTGTGGCGCGTGATCACCGGGCGGATCCGCCCGACGCCCATCTCCACGGCCTTCTGCACCATGTAGTCGAGCCGGGCGTGCTTCAGCGGCGCGAACAGCCACAGGAGGTCCGGCACCGGCGGCTGCGGCCGCGTCCGCGCCTCGACGACGAGGTCGGCGCCTCGTTTGCCGGTTGGCTCGACGCGCGCGCGGAATTCGCCCGACGTCCCGTCGAACACCAGCACGGCCGCGCCGGCGTCGAGCCGGAGCACCGCGAGCAGATAGTTGGCCTGATCGCGGTCGAGCGCGATCCGGGCGCCCTCGGCGAGCGGACCGGCGACGTGGAGACGGGGGGTGCGGAAGTCGGAATGGGCCATGGCCGCGATCTGGAGCGCCTTCGGACCTGAAGGATGCGTCAGGTCGATGGGGAGTCGCTCCCGATTCGATGAGATGGAGCACTCTCTCGTCGACCAAGTCGTACGACTTGGTCGGAGAATGCTCTAGCACGGCGCTGCGCCGATGAAAAAGCGGGCGACCTCCGATGGCTAGAGGTCGCCCGCAGTCGTGATCGCGAGGCGCGCGAGCGACCTCGCGAACGAGCCGGCAGGGGGCCGGAACCGGGTGGGTCCGGACCGCCCGGGAGGCGATCCGGACCCGTCGTCGGACGGCACCGGGGTGCGCGGGATGGTCCCGTCCGAAGGCGTGTGCGGGGGACCGGCGCGAGGATCGCGCCGGCGGGAACGGCTTGCGTCAGGCCGCGGCGGGCACCGGCGCGGACGGCAGCAGCATGCCCGGCAGCGGGCGCGTGCAGGTCTTCAGCACCGGCGGGGCCAGGATCGCCGTCTCGAAGGCCACCATGGCCGCGAGGAAGGCGTCACGGGCGGCCCGGTCGGCGAAGCCGACGACCTTGCCCTTGTAGAGCGTCAGGGCCGTGCCCGAGACCGGCTTGCCGGTCCACGGGCAGACGTCGTTGACGCAGTCGGCGAGCGAGAGCCTCCTCACGACGCCCTCCATCTGCGGGGCCGCGCCCCGTCGGTGGCGACGCGCGGGGTCGGCACGCCGCGGGCCTGATGATCGAGCGCGCCGTTGACGCGGGCGGCGAGCAGCCGCGACGGATCGTCCGTCAGCGGCACCGCCGTCGCCTCGCGCAGGTCCGCCCGGGTCAGGCCGATGTCGGCGAGCAGATAGTCGTCGAGATCGCCGAGCGAGCGCACCGCGGCGCGGTTGCGGATGACCGTGACGGCGAGGGCGACGGCGTTCGACAGGCCGCGCCAGACGGCGGCGGTCAGCGGGAAACCGGAATGGGTCCGGGCCGAGGTCTTCGAAAATGCGGTCATCGTCGCCTCCACGGGCAGAAATAGGACGTTGGTCCGCGCGTGGCCGGCGCGGGCGGGCTGGAGGTGGGGACGGTGGGTTCGGGAACGGGACAGAGCCTGAACCGGAAGCACCGATCGGTCCAACGAATGTTCTGGATGGAACCGATCGGAACCTCTGATGGATCGGGTGACCGCCCGTCAGGACGAGCGGGCCGCCCGACGGGCCTCCCGGGCCTGCGCCCGCTCGAAGCCGCGGCGGGTGTCGCGGGCCTCGGCGAGACGATCGCTCGCCTTCTCGCCAGCCGGTGTCAGCAGCGCGGAGACGACGTCGGAACGGCTGAGGCCGATGTCGCGCAGCACGTGGTCGTCGCACTCGAGCAGGCGCATGGTGCGGCGGCGGTCGACCTCGGCGGCGACCACGCGGGCGGCCGCGGCGGCGAAGCCGGCGACGGCGTCGGCCGCGCGCCCGACGAGGACGGCGAGGCCGCTGCGCGCGGCGGGGGTGCGGTCGAGGATCAGGGTCATCGCGCCCTCCTTCGGGCATGGGGAGAGCGGGCCCGGAAACGTGCGTTTCCGGGAGGAAGACCCGCCCTCTGGGGATGGTGACACTCTGCCGGACCGTTATTGATCAGTCCAACGAATGTTTGTAATGTGAGCCATCACGGTCGGTGATGGTTCGACGTTCACCTGTCTCGCATGGCGAGGACGTCGCCGCGACCCGAAAACCGACGATCCGCGACCGCGGGGAGGAAGCCATGAACGTTCTCGACCTCGACCAGCTGCGCACCTTCCTGGCGATCGCCGAAATCGGCTCGTTCACCGCCGCGGCGGACGTGGTGCACAAGACGCAGTCGGCGGTGTCGATGCAGATGCGCCGGCTCGAGGAGCGCGTCGGGCGGCCGATCTTCACCCGCGACGGCCGCCAGAGCCGCCTGACCGAGGACGGCCGCCGCCTGCTCGAATACGCCCGCCGGATGATCCGCCTCAACGACGAGACGCTGGCGGCCTTCTCCGATCCGGGCCTGACCGGCTCGATCCGCCTCGGCCTGCCCGACGACTACGCCGACCGGCTGCTGCCGACCGTGCTCGCCGGCTTCTCGCGCATCAACCCGATGATCGAGATCGCGGTGGAGTGCCAGCCGACCCGCACCGTCCACGCCATGATCCGCGAGGGCGAGCTCGACCTCGGCATCATCACCCACGGCGAGGCCGGCGACATCCGCGGCGATCTGATCCGACGCGAGCCGCTCTACTGGGTCTCCGCGCGCGACCACTGCACCCACGAGCTCGACCCGGTGCCGCTGGCGCTCGGCCCCGACAGCTGCTGCTGGCGCTCGCAAGCGGTGCGCGCCCTCGACGGCGTCGGCCGCCGCTTCCGCATCGCCTATACCAGCGGCCACGCCATGGCGCTGTCCGGCGCGGTGCTGGCGGGCCTCGCGGTCTCGGTTCTGCCGGAGAGCGCGATCCGCATGAACATGCGCATCCTCGGCCCCCGTGACGGCTTCCCGGACCTCGCCGCCGCCGAGATCGCGCTGATCCGCGCCGACCACGCCAAGCACTCGATCCACGACGCCCTCGCCACCCATATCGCCACCTCCCTCGGCAACCTCGGCGCGGCGACGAACCCGCTGCCGATCGCGGCGGAGTGAGCGGGCGAGGCGGGGACGCTCAGGCGCCCCGCCGCTTGCGCGTCAGCACGATCAGGTTGCCGGCGACGACGGCGGCGAGGCCGACGACGGCGAGCGGGGTCCAGACGTAGCCCTCGAACAGGGTGGAGATGACGAGGGCGAAGATAGGGAAGATGACGGTGGAATAGCCCGCGCGCGCCGCGCCGATCCGGCCGAGTAGCGTCAGGTAGCAGGCGAAGGCGATCACCGAGGACACCACCGACAGCCAGACGAGGCCGCCGAGATAGGGCAGCGTCCACTCCACCGTGAAGGTCCGCCCGTTGACGAGGGCGAGCACCACCATGATCGCCGCGCCGTAGACCATGCCCCAGGCGTTGGTGGAGATCAGCGGCACGCCGCGGCGCTGGATCGCGGTCGACATCATGTTGCCCGAGCAGAAGAACAGGGTGCCGAGGGTGCAGAGCAGGAGCCCGATCGCCGCCTCGTGGCTGAAGGTGACGCCGGCGATCTCCGGCCAGAACACCAGCCCGATGCCGGTGAAGCCGATCGCGGCGCCGAGCGCGACCCGCGGCTCGATGCGTTGGCGGAACACGACGGCGGCGAGCACGAGGTTGAACACCGAGGCGAGCGAGAACACCACCGAGAGCAGCCCGGAGGCGAGATAGGCGCCGCCGAGATAGAACAGGTAGAAGTTGGTCGAGAAGATCAGCGCCCCGAGGGCTGCGAAGCGCAGGTGGTCGGCGAGGGGAAAGCGCAGCGGCCGGCCGGTGGCGACGACCCAGCCGAGCATCACCGCGGCGGCGAGCAGGAAGCGCCAGGCCACCGACACCTCCGGCGCCACCACGCCGACCTGCATCTTGAGCGCGATCCAACTCGTCGACCACGCGAACACCGTGACGGCATAGAGCACGAAGTCGAACAGGGTGAAACGCGGTTCCGACCGCGCGGCGACGGCCGCGGCGGCGGGGGAGACGGCAGTCATGGGCGAACCTCGGACGCGGTGGCTCGGGGGGCGATATCTCTCGGCTCGGCCGGGAGCGCTCGGGAGAGCCGTCGGGGCCGCGACGCCGCGCCGCGGGAGCGGCCGGCTCCCCGTTTCTGCGGCGGACGGGTCTTCACGTCAAACGATGGTTTGGAATGGCACCCATCGCTTGCCGTGATGGATCCATCAGGAACGGCGAAGAATGGGCGGCGCGCGGGTCCTCAGCGCGCCACGATCGCCGCCGCCGCGCCGGCCATGACGGTGCCGGCGGTGCGGTTCAGCCGGCGCAGGGCGCGCGGGCTGCGGAACATCTCGCGCGCGCCGGCCGCCGCCGCGGCGTAGGCCGAGCCGATCGCGGTCAGGAGCACCATGACGATGCCGACCAGTTCGGCGAAGCCGACCGCGGTCATCCGCTCGAGCGGCACCAGCGTCGGCAGGAGGGCGATGTAGAACACCATGGTCTTGGGGTTGCCGAGGGTCAGCGACAGCCCCGCGAGCAGGGTGCGGACGAAACCCTGGGCGGCGGCGGCGCGGACCTCGTCCGGGTTCGGCTTCGCGGTCCAGAGCTTGACCGCGAGGTAGAGCAGGTAGGCCGCGCCCGCCCACTTCACCACCAGGAACACCGTGCCGAAGCGCTGCGCCAGCGCCGCCAGGCCGAAGGTGACGAAGGAGAGGTAGACGAGGTCGCCGACGACGAGCCCGAGCACCATCGGGAAGGCGCCGCGGAAACCGCCGCCGAGCCCGCGCGCGACCACGGCGGCCATACCCGGCCCCGGGGAGGCGGCGGCGATCGCGAAGGCGAGCGAGAAGGCAAAGAGCGTGGTGGCGTCCATGGCACGGCATCCGAGCGGCGGGATGCCCGGAGCGCTAGCACGCCGTCCGCCCGGCCCGCCACCCGAATCCCGCGGAGCACGGCGACGGGCGGCGGCGGCGCGCATCGCGCGCTTGACCCGGCGCGCGCGCCGTGGCCCCCTCCCCGCCATGAGCGAACCCGTCACCAACGTCGCCGAATACACCGTCTCGGAAATCTCCTTCGCGCTGAAGCGGGAGATCGAGGAGCGATTCGGCTTCGTCCGCGTCCGCGGCGAGATCTCCGGCTACCGCGGCCCGCATTCCTCCGGCCATGCCTATTTCTCGCTGAAGGACGAGGGCGCTCGCATCGAGGCGGTGATCTGGCGCGGCACCATGGGCAAGATCCGCTTTCGGCCCGAGGAGGGCATGGAGGTGATCGCCACCGGCCGCCTCACCACCTTCCCGGGCTCGTCGAAGTACCAGATCGTCATCGAGCAGATGGAGCCGGCCGGCGTCGGCGCGCTGATGGCCCTGCTCGAGGAGCGCCGGCGCAAGCTCGCCGCCGAGGGCCTGTTCGAGGCCGCGCGCAAGCGGCCGCTGCCGTTCCTGCCGAAGGTGATCGGCGTCGTCACCTCGCCGACCGGCGCCGTGATCCGCGACATCCTGCACCGGCTCGCCGACCGCTTCCCCGTCCACGTGCTGGTCTGGCCGGTCCGCGTCCAGGGCGAGACGTCGGCCGCCGAGGTCGCCGCGGCCATCCGCGGCTTCGACGCCCTGCCCGAGGGCGGCGACATCCCGAGGCCCGACGTGCTGATCGTAGCGCGCGGCGGCGGCAGCCTCGAGGACCTCTGGGGCTTCAACGAGGAAGTGGTGGTCCGCGCCGCCGCCGACTGCTCGATCCCCCTGATCTCGGCGGTCGGCCACGAGACCGACTGGACGCTGATCGACCACGTCGCCGACGTCCGCGCCCCGACGCCGACCGGCGCCGCCGAGATGGCCGTGCCGGTGCGCCGCGAACTCCTCGACCGCACCGCCGATCTCGCCCGCCGGCTCGACGGCGCCGCCCACCGCGGGATCGACCTCCGGCGCACGCGTCTCCTCGCCGCGGCCCGTGCGCTGCCGAAGCCGGCCGACGTGCTCGCCCTGCCGCGCCAGCGCCTCGACGCCGTCGGCCTCGCCCTCGTCGCGGCGCTCAGGACCAACACCACCGTCCACGGCCGCCGCTTCGAGCGCGTCGCCGCCCGGCTCGGGCTCGGCGGGCTCGAGCGCGCCAACGCGCTCCACCGCGAACGTCTCGGCGCGCTCGCCGCGAGGGCCGCCCGCGCCGTCGCCGAGGCGCTGCGGCGCGACCACGCCCGGCTCGACCGCGCCGTCGCCATCTTCGACGCCGTCAACCACAAGGCGACGCTGCGCCGCGGCTTCGCCCTCGTCCGCGACGGCGAGGGACGGCCGGTGTTCTCCGCCGCCGCCGTCCTCGCCGGCGCCCGGCTCGACGTCGAGTTCGCCGACGGCCGGATCGCCGTCACCGCCGAGGGCGAGCCGGCCGAACCGTCGCCGGCCGCCGCCTCCGGCGCGCGCAAGCCGAAGGCGAAGCGCGGCGGGCCCGACCAGGGCTCGCTGTTCTGAGACCGGCCCGCCGCCGTTCGGGCGCCGTGCGGACGGCCTCGGCCAACGCCGTTCCACGGCCCTTCATTCCCGTTCCGTTCTCCTCTATCCTCGCGCCGTGACCGACGCCGCGCCGCCTCTCCCGCCCCGTTTCGCCGCCTGGTTCGCCGCGCGCGGCTGGGCGCCGCGGCCGCACCAGCTGGCGCTGCTCGCCCATGCCCGGGCCGGGCGGTCGTCGCTGCTGATCGCGCCTACGGGCGCCGGCAAGACGCTGGCCGGCTTCCTGCCGTCGCTGATCGACCTCTCGGCCCGGCCGAAGTGGAAGCCGGGCACGCGCCGGCGTGGCGTCCACACGCTCTACGTCTCGCCGCTGAAGGCGCTCGCGGTCGACGTCGAGCGCAATCTCGGGCGCCCCGTCGCCGAGATGGCGCTGCCGGTGGATATCGAGACGCGCACCGGCGACACCTCCGCGTCGCGGCGCCAGCGCCAGAAGCTCGCCCCGCCGGACATCCTGATGACGACGCCGGAGCAGCTCGCGCTCTTGATCGCCGCCAAGGACGCCGAGAGCTTCTTCGCCGACCTCTCCACCGTGATCCTCGACGAGCTGCACGCCCTCGTCACCTCCAAGCGCGGCGACCTCTTGGCGCTCGGCCTCGCCCGGCTGCGCGCGCTCGCCCCGCCGGGCCTGCGCACTGTCGGGCTGTCGGCCACCGTCGCCGAGCCTGACCAGCTGCGCGCCTGGCTGGTGCCGCAAGCGCCGGGCGCGCCGACGGCGCTCGCCGACCTCGTCGTCGTCGAGGGCGGGGCGCGGCCGGAGATC
Organism: Oharaeibacter diazotrophicus; assembly: GCF_004362745.1. NCBI lineage: Bacteria > Pseudomonadati > Pseudomonadota > Alphaproteobacteria > Hyphomicrobiales > Pleomorphomonadaceae > Oharaeibacter > Oharaeibacter diazotrophicus. The sequence continues at coordinate 468,910 of NZ_SNXY01000009.1, forward strand.
ACCATTCTCGAGACCGACGAGCGCGTGCCGTGGGCCGGCCATTCGGCGCGCTGGGCGATCCCGGCGATCCTCGCCGCCATCGCCGCGCACAAGCTGACGCTCGTCTTCGTCAACACCCGCTCGCAGGCGGAGATGCTGTTCGCCGAGCTCTGGAAGGCCAACGACGACGGCCTGCCGATCGCCGTCCACCACGGCTCGCTCGACGTCGGCCAACGCCGGCGCGTCGAGGCGGCGATGGCCGCCGGCTCGCTCGCCGCCGTGGTGGCGACCTCGACGCTCGACCTCGGCATCGACTGGGGCGACGTCGACCTCGTGATCCACGTCGGCGCGCCCAAGGGCGCGAGCCGGCTGGCCCAGCGCATCGGCCGCGCCAACCACCGCATGGACGAGCCGTCGAAGGCGATCCTGGTGCCGGCCAACCGCTTCGAGGTGCTGGAGTGCCGCGCCGCGCTCGACGCCAACTACCTCGGCGCCCAGGACACGCCGCCGATCCGCGACGGCGCGCTCGACGTGCTCGCCCAGCACGTGCTCGGCCGCGCCGTCGCCGGCCCGTTCCGGCCCGAGGCGTTCCACGCCGAGGTGGTCTCGGCCTATCCCTACCGTCACCTCGACCGCGACGGCTTCGACCGGGTCGTCGACTTCGTCGCCACCGGCGGCTACGCGCTCAGGACCTACGAGCGCTATGCCAAGATCAAGGCGACCGCCGACGGCAGCTTCCGGCTCACCCACCCGCGCTTCGCCCAGCAGTACCGGCTCAACGTCGGCACCATCGTCGAGGCGCCGCTGCTGAAGGTCAGGCTCGGCGGCCGGGCGCGCGGGGTCGGACCGCTGCGCGGCGGTCGGGTGCTCGGCGAGATCGAGGAGTATTTCTGCGAGACCATGAGCGCCGGCGACACCTTCCTGTTCGCCGGCGAGGTGCTGCGCTACGAGGGCATCCGCGAGAACGAGGTCATCGTCACCCGCGCCCCCGCCGAAGAGGCGCGGATCCCGGTCTACGCCGGCGGCAAGTTCCCGCTCTCGACCTTCCTCGCCGACGGCGTCCGGCGGATGCTCGCCGATCCCGCGGAGTGGTCGAAGTTGCCGCGGCAGGTGGCGGACTGGCTGGAGATCCAGCGGGCGAAGTCGGTGCTCCCGCGGCGCGACCAGTTGCTGATCGAGACCTTCCCGCGCGCCGGCCGCTTCCATATGGTGGCCTATCCCTTCGAGGGCCGGCTCGCCCACCAGACCCTCGGCATGCTGCTGACGCGCCGGCTCGAGCGGCTCGGCGCCCGGCCGATGGGCTTCGTCGCCACCGACTATTCGCTCGCGGTCTGGGCGCTCTCGGACCTCGGCCACCTGTTCGCCACGGGCGCACCGTCGCCCGAGGCGCTGTTCGACCCCGACATGCTCGGCGACGACCTCGACGCCTGGATGGCCGAGAGCTACCTCCTGAAGCGCACCTTCCGCGCCTGCGCGCTGATCTCCGGCCTCGTCGAGCGCAACCATCCCGGCGAGGAGAAGTCCGGCCGGCAGGTCACCGTCTCCACCGACCTGATCTACGACGTGCTGCGCCGCCACGAACCCGACCACGTGCTGATGCGCGCCACCTGGGCCGACGCCGCCACCGGCCTCCTCGACCTCTCCCGCCTCTCCGACATGCTGTCGCGAATCGGCGGCCGCATCGTGCACAAGAGGCTGGAGCGGATCTCGCCGCTCGCCGTGCCGATCATGCTCGAGATCGGCCGCGAGCGGGTGGCCGGCGACGGCGAGGAGGCCCTCCTGCGCGAGGCGGCCGACGACCTCGTCGCCGAGGCGATGGCGTGAAGGCGCGGAAGGGAACCGGGCGAATGGGCGCGGGCGAGACGAGGAGCACCATCGTGACGAGCCGGCCGCGCCGCGGAGACGCGTCTTGACCGCAGTCCTCCGTCGCGACGACGATCCCCCCGTGCTCACCCGCGAAGGCCTCGTCCGCCTCGAAGGCGCCGCCGTCCGGCTCGACCTCTCCGGCGCCCTGCACTGGCCCGGCGAAGACCTGCTGGTCGTCGCCGATCTCCACTTCGAGAAGGGCTCGTCGCGGGCCGGACGCGGCCTGTTCCTGCCGCCCTACGACACCCGGGCGACGCTCACGGCGCTCGAGGACGCGATCCGGCGCACGGGCGCGCGCCGCGTGGTCTCGCTCGGCGACGCCTTCCACGACGGCCGCGCCGCCGGCCGGCTCGCCGACGACGACCGCGCCCGCATCCGCGCGATCACCGCCGCGGTCGACTTCATCTGGGTCTCCGGCAACCACGACCCCGCGCCGCCGGAGGGCCTCGGCGGCACCGCGGCCGACGTGGTCGCGATCGGCCCGCTGGTGCTGCGCCACGAGCCGAGCCGTGGCGCGGCGCCCGGCGAGATCGCCGGCCACCTGCACCCGGCGGCCAAGGTCGGCGTCCGCGGCCGGGCGCTCCGCCGGCGCGCCTTCGCGCTCGACGGCCGCCGCTGCGTGCTGCCGGCCTTCGGCGCCTACACCGGCGGCCTCAACGTGCTCGACCCCGCCTGGCACGGCCTGTTCGACCGCGCCCGCCTGATCGCCTGGATGATCGGCGACGCCCGCGTCCACCCCGTCCGCGCCGCGACCCTGCTGCCGGATTGAAGGGGCCGCGAAGAGCCGGCCACGGCCCGCGTCACCGCGCCCGGTGCACCGACCAGAACGGCACGGCGACCACGCCTCCGAGGAAGGGCAGGCGCGACAGCGGCGAGCGGTCCTCGACGATCACGTCGAGGTGGCTGTCGCCGACCGGGAAGGCGCGACCGTCGAGATCGATGGTGCGCGTGGTGCCGACGACCGTGCCGTCGAGGCGCCACGTGTAGGTCATGCCCGGCAGGTTGCGGTCGATCACGTCGACCGCGAAGCGCGTCGACGTGCCGGCGGTGACGTTCACGTCGATCACGTCGGGTGTCCGACCGTCGATCGGCAGCACGTGCCAGTAGATCTGGTCGACCAGTTCCTCGGTGTTGACCTCCCGGTAGGGTTCCGGATTGTTGCGCATCTTCGAGGATGTGGTCGGGCGGTGCCAGACGGTGTCGCAGTGGTTGGCGCCACGGAAGGCACCGACGTAGGCGGCGCCGTCGGGCGACGGGAACACCACGCCGAGCGGCACCCACCGCGACCATTTCGCCGACGAGATCCGCGCGGTGATGGTGTCGTCGACGTTCGGGTAGGGGCCGGTGTAGACGCCGCAGTTGCCGTCGTCGGAATACTCGTCGCCGAGGCCGCCGAAGGCGTGGCCGATCTCGTGCATCAGGGTGTCGGAGAAGAACGCACCGGATTGCGAGGCCGACGTCACCGCGTAGGCGCCGCCGCTGCCGCCGTATTCCGGGTCGTTGACGAGGACGACCACGAGATCGCGCCCTTCGACCGCCACGCTGCGGGCGAGCACGTCCTCGACCCTGCGGGCGTCGACGCAGATCAGCCGGCGGATGCCGTTGCAGTTGTAGGCGGCGCCGAGCGCGGTATTGCGCGCACCCTCGGGCTTGGAGGCGCCGGAGTCGACGCTGGCGGTGAAGATCCGCTTGACGTTGAAGTACTTGCGATAGTCGGAGAACGGCGGGGTCGCGACGAGGACGTCCCGGAAGGTCTCGGCGTCGGTCTGGAACAGGGTCTGCTCGGCCTGGGTGTAGCCGTCGCCGAGGATGACCACGTCGATCCGGTTGTCGACCGGACCGTGCTGCTCCATCCGCACCACGGGTTCGGCCGTGGCGGTCCAGACGGCGACCACCGTCGCCGCGAGCGCGATCGACGCGCGCGCGAACGCCCTCGCGATCATGGCCCCTCCCCCGTCCCTCCAGTCGCCGACTCCGGCGACGTCACGGCAATGCGACCGTCCCGATCAGCCGCGACTGCTCGGCCGAGCCGCGGCGGTTGCGGATCTCGATCCGTCGCGCGGTTCCGCTCTCCGCGATCACCACCGTGACGATCGCGTCGGTCCTGCGGAAGGTCGCCGAGGTCAGGTGGCGACCGTCCGTCGTGGTCGGCTCGTGGCGCAGCGTGCGCGGATCCTCGATCACCGTGCTGCCGAGCACCGAACCGTCCGCCCCGACGGCGCGGAACTCGATGCCGTAGCGCGGCAGCGAGACGGCATTGGCGCCGATCCGTCCGGGGGCGCTCCGGCGTCCGAGCGGCACGGCCGTACGGATCGACGGTACGGCCATTCGGAACGGCAACGGATCGACGCCGTCGGTCCGCAGGCGCAGGGTATAGGCGGTGTGGCGTACCGACGCCGTCGCGTCGGGCAGCGCCGCGCCCTCGAGCTTGCGCACCCGGGTGATGCGGGCGTCGGCCAGCAGCTTGAAATAGCCGATCTCCGACGTCCTGAGCCGCATCGACGTCGGCGTCGCCTCGATCACCGTAAAAGGGATCCCCGACAGGCGCTCGCCGACCAACGCCGTCATGGTCGTGCCGGTCGCCTTCACGCCCGCCAGAGCGAGCAGGACATCGGACGCCGCCGCCGGCGCCGCGACGGCGCAGAGCGCGACGAACACCGCGCACAGGCGGGCGACCATCCTCCGAGCCATCTGCGCATCCCCCGACGACGTCTTGCCGACGTTTCCGGACGGAAGATTAGACGCGGTATCGGCGCCTTGTCAATTATGCCATCATTGGTTGCATGTTCGACAGCGCCGACACGTTTCACCCCGCCGTCACGAGATCCCACAGCACTTCGGTGAGCACGGCCACGCCGGCGTCGAGGTCGGCCGGGGCGGTGTATTCCTCGGGGCAGTGGCTGAGGCCGCCGCGGCTCGGGACGAAGATCAGCGTCGAGGGCATCTTGCGCATCAGCGCCACGGCGTCGTGGCCGGCGACGGTCTCGGTGTCGATCGCGGGAAGGCCGAGGCGGCGGGCGGCGGCGGCGACGAGGGCGGTGCCGTCCCGGTCGAAGATCTGGGCGGCACGGCGTTCGTCGATCGCGACCTCGACGGCGACGCCCAGCGGCTCCGCGCCGGCGACGGCCGCGGCGAGGAAGGCGTCGCCGATCGCGGCAGTGCGGGCGACGTCACGGTGGCGGACCTCGAACCAGACCTGGACGCGGGCCGGCACCACGTTGGGCGAGTTCGGCTCCACGGAGATCCGCGCGGCGGAGACGTGGGTGTCGGGATCGTCGGCGACGAGGCCGTGCAGCGCCTCGATCGCGCGGGCGGCGGCGCGGAGCGCGTCGCGGCGACGCGGCATCGGCGTCGGGCCGGTGTGCGACGGCGCGCCCTGGAACACGATCGACAGCTTGCGCGCGGCCCAGCAGGCCGTGACCACGCCGATCGCGGCACCGGCGCGCTCCAGCCGGTCGCCCTGTTCGACGTGGAGTTCGACGTAGCGGGCGATGTCGAAGGCCGGCGCGGCGTCACCGGTCCAGCCGATCGCGTCGAGCGCGGCGCCGAGGGCGACGCCGGCACCGTCACGAAGGTCGCGGGCCGTGTCCAGCGGCAGGGCCCCGGTGAATACCGAACTGCCGGTCAGGCTCGGCTGGAAGCGCGCGCCCTCCTCGTTGGTCCAGTTCACCACCACGACGTCGCGGCGGACCGCGTCGGGGTTCGCGGCGGCGCGGGCGCGGAGCGCGTCGGCGGCGAGCGTCGCGGCGATCACGCCGTAGGTGCCGTCGTAGCGACCGCCGGTCGGCTGGCTGTCGAGATGGGAGCCGGTCAGCACCACCTCGGCGGCCTCCGGCGCGAGGCCGGCGCGGCCGAACATGTTGCCGATGCCATCGACGGCGAGCGCGAAGCCGCGGCGGCGGAACTCGGCGGCGAGCAGGGCACGGGCGGCGGCGTCCTCGGTGGTGCCGGTCAGACGGCGGACGCCGCCGTCGCCGCTGTCGCCGAAGGCGGCGAAGGCGTCGATCAGGCCGTGGAGATCGCTCATGCCCTGGGCTCCAGCGGCCAGTCGATCGAGAAGCCGCGCAGCCGTTCCAGGATCCGGGCGACCTGGAGCACGCCGAGGTCGTCGGTGCGCCGGCCGACCACCTGGACGCCGATCGGCAGGCCGCGCTCGTCGAAGCCCATGCAGACGGTGGCGGCCGGCTGGCCGGTCTGGTTGAACACGGCGGTGAAGCCGGTGTGGCCGAGCGGACGCTCGCGGAACACGCCGGGCTCCTCGGCCGGGAAGTTCACAACCGGCAGCACCGGCGAGATCAGGTAGTCGTAGGGCTCGCAAGCCTGGAGCAGGCGTGCCTTCATCCGGGTGATGGCGCCGAGGGCGGCGTAGAGTTCGGTTGCCGAATGGTCGCGGCCGGGCATCGCCCAGGCCTTCACCGTGGGGTCGATGGCGCCGTCGTCGTGGCGCGACAGCTCCGACCACTCGAGATAGCCGCGGACCTGAAGATAGAGGTCGATCGGGGCGTAGACGTCCTCGTCGAAGGGCGGCGGCATCGCCGCGACCACGGCGCCCGCCCCCGCGAGCAGGGCGGCGGCGCGCTCGAGTGTCGCCAGCACCGCCGGTTCCGGGCGGAGCCCGAAGCCGAGGTCGGCGAGCACGCCGACGCGCAGGCCCGCCGGATCGCGGTCGAGCCGGTCGTGGTAGGGAACGCCCTCGTCCGGGAAGGCCCAGGTGTCGCGTTCGTCGAAGCGGGTCAGCACGGAGAGCATGCGGGCGACGTCCTCGACGGCGCGGCCCATCGGGCCGGCCATGCGCATGGTGTCGGGCGGCAGGTGGGCGACGCGACCGTGGGTCGGCTTCAGCGAGGCGAGGCCGCAGTGGCCGGCGGGCAGGCGCACCGAGCCGGCGATGTCGGTGCCGACCGACAGGAAGCCCATACCGCAGGCGAGCGAGGCGCCGGCGCCGGCCGACGAGCCGCCGGTGTTCCAGGCGAGCCCCCAGGGATTGCGGGTGATGCCGTGCAGCGAAGAGACGCCGGCGGCGAGCAGGCCGCAGTCGGGCATCGTGGTCTTGGCGAAGATCGCCGCGCCGCCCTCCATCAGGGCGAGGGCCGGCGGGGCGTCGTAGGTCGAGGGCGGACGGTCGGCGTTGGCGGCGATGCCGTGGGTGTGCGGCCAGCCGATCATCGAGACGCTGTCCTTCACCGTCACCGGCACGCCGTCGAGGGGGCCCAGCGGGCGGCCGGCGCGATAGCGCGCCTCGGCGGCGCGGGCGGCGGCGAAGGCGCTCTCGGGGCGGATCGAGAACAGCGCGTTGACCTTGGGGTTGGCGGCCTCGACGTGGTCGAGCACCACGGCCATCGCCTCCACCGGCGAGATCCGCCCGCTCGCGAAGGCCTCGACGAGGTCCCGCACGGAGAGGGCGACGAGGCTCGCGATCGACATCAGCTACTCCCGGAGGCGGCGACGAGGACGGCCGCGGCGTCTCTCCGGCCCATAGCGGATGGCCGGCGCCGTCCGCCAGTGCGGCGATGCCGGAGGCAAGACAAACTGGAACGGCGGTCATCCCATGCCGGCCCCGATCGGCTAGTCTGCTGACGTGGCGGGCGTTTCGCTCGCCGCGGGATCACGCGCGCGCACGAGGGGCGGGGTTGCCGGAATGACACCAGAGGAACAGCAGGACCGCGTCAGGGCCGCGGTCGCCGCGGTGCCGGGCTGGGGCGGCGTCGCCGTCACCGCCGAGCCCGCCATCCCGATCCTGGCCTCGCCGAGCTGGCGCGGCGTCGACGGCTGGCCCTGGCGCGTCGTCGACGGCGACGGCCGAAGCCTGTTCGTCAAGGTGATGGACGAGGACGCCGCCTTCTACATCGACGTCGCCACCGCCTTCGCCGCCGCCGGCCACGCCTCCGACCTCGGCGTCGGCCCGAAGGTGCACCTCGCCGACGTCGCCGCCGGCGTCCTCGTCATGGAGGACCTCGGCGCCGGCTGGCGGGTGGGCACGCTCGACCGCCTGCTCGACCCGGCGATCGTCGACGCGGTGGTCGCCGCCCGCGCCAAGTTCCAGGCCGCGCCGGCGCTGCCGCGCAGCGTGAGCGTGTTCGAGGAGATCGAACGCTTCCACGACGACGCCCGCGCCTGCGGCGCCGAACTGCCGGCGGACACCGGCTGGCTGGTGTCGGAGATGGCGGTCGCCGCCGCCGCGGTGGCGCCGGTCGCCGCGGCGCCGGTGCCGATCCACGGCGACGCCAACGTCTCCAACCTGATGATCTCCGACGCCGGCGAGGTCCGCCTGATCGACTTCGACCGCGCCACCATGGCCGATCCGCTTGAGGACCTCGGCGGTTTCCTGACCGAGGCCTTCGACCAGGATCCGGAGCGCCGCGACGCCTTCGCCCGCGCGACCGGCGGCTTCGAAGAGCGTGCGTTCAATCGGGCGCGCATCTACGGCATCGCCGACGACCTGCGCTGGGGCCTGATCGGCGCGGTGGTGGCCCGGCGGTCGTTGCGCGAGACCTTCGAGTTCTACAAGTTCGCGAGCTGGCGCTTCGTGCGCTGCCGGATGGGCCTGCGCGACCCGCGCTTTTCCGAGATGCTGAGGAGGCTCTGATGGCCGAGTACAGGAGCGCCGGCGAGGCCGCCACCGTCCACGAGAAGGCCCTCGAGGCCGCCGCCGCCCGCGTGCCCGCCTGGGCCGGCCGCGGCTTCCGCTACCGGCCGCTGGTCGGCGGCATCATGAACCAGAACTGGCTGGTCGAGGTCGAGGGCGAGGCGCGCTCGTTCTTCCTGAAGATCCCCGGGCCCGGCTCGGAGATGTTCATCGACCGCCTCGCCGCCAACGAGGCCGCGCGCAACGCCCACGCCATCGGCGTCGCCCCCGAGGTGGTGTTCTTCGACCCCGCCGACGGCCTCGAGGTGCACGAGTTCCTGGTCGGCTACCGCGCCTGCACCAATGCCGACTTCGCCGATCCGGCGATCCAGGCCGGCGTGCTCGACATCTACCGCCGCCTGCACGCCGGGCCGATGCTGTCGCTCACCAAGACGGTGTTCGACATGATCGAAGAGCACGTCGAGCAGGGCCGCGAACTCGGCGCCCACTTCCCGCCGGCGATGGACTGGATCCTGCACCGCTACGGCGAGGCCAAGGCCGCCTTCCTCGCCTCCGGCCTCGACGTCGTGCCCTGCTTCAACGACCCGATGCCCGGCAACTTCCTGATCGACGCCGTCGGCGCCGGCAAGCCGATGAAGCTGATCGACTACGAGTTCGCCTCCAACAACGAGCGCGCCTACGAACTCGGCGTGCTGTTCGCCGAGATGTTCTACGACGAGGCCAAGACCCTCGAGCTGATCGAGACCTATTGCGGCGAGGTCCGCCCCGCCACGGTCGCCCGCATCGTCGTCAGCCGCGCCCTCGCCGACGTCAAGTGGGCGTCCTGGGCGGTCGTCAACCGCAAGCTCAACACCTGGGACTTCGACTACCAGAAATACGGCATCTGGAAATACATGCGCGCCCGCGACGTCATGGCGGATCCGCGCTGGGACACGTGGCTCCGGGCGATGTGAAGGGGGGCAGTCGGGCTTCGGCAGTAGGCAGTAGGGCTGCCGGCCGCGTGTCCGGGCCGTGGAATGCTCGACTCCGAGACGAGAGTTCGGCGACCGCGCTCGCCGTACCGGCAAACGCGCCCCCAACGGCGCCGCCATATTCGGCTCGCACGGAAGCCCGCCCTGCCCTCTCCCCCCCTTGTGGGGGAGAGTTGGATAGAGGGGTCACCCACGCCCCCCCCTTGTGGGGGAGAGTTGGATAGAGGGGTCACCCACGCCCCTACCGCCGCACCGCCTGACGCCGCGCATACCCCTCTCCCTAACCCTCCCCCACAAGGGGGGGGGGCCATGGCGAGTTCGTGACCGTCGATCGGCCGACATCCCGACCGCCGACTGCCGACTGCCGACTGCCGACTGCCGACTGCCGAAGCCCTACTGCCTACTGCCCACTGCCTACCGCCCTCCCCACCTTCTCCCTCACGGAAACAATCCTTCGCTCTTTCGCCGCCTCGACAAGGATCGCCGTCCGCCGCATCTAGTGGTCCATCGTTGGTGCGGCGAAGGCGCGCACCTTTGTTTCTTTCGCGAGGTGGTGATGAGCGCTCGGATCGTCGTCGAGGGGCTGGGGATCGACCCGGTGCTGCACCGTTTCGTCGAGACCGAGGCGCTGCCGGGCACCGGCGTGACGCCGGCGGCCTTCTGGGCCGGGCTCGCCCGGATCGTCCGCGACTTCGCGCCGGAGAACCGCCGGCTGCTCGCCGTCCGCGACGAGATGCAGGCGAAGATCGACGCCTGGCACCGCGCCAACCGGGCGCGGCCGGTCGACATCGCCGCCTATCGCGCCTTCCTCGCCGAGATCGGCTACGTCGTGCCCGAGGGGCCGGCCTTCACGATCGGCACCGAGAACGTCGATCCCGAGATCGGCACCCTCGCCGGCCCGCAGCTGGTCGTGCCGGTGATGAACGCCCGCTACGCCCTCAACGCCGCCAACGCACGCTGGGGCAGCCTCTACGATGCGCTCTACGGCACGGACGCCGTCCCCGGCGCACCCGTCGGAGCCGGCTTCGACCCGGCCCGCGGCGCCGCCGTCGTCGCCCGCGCCAAGGCCGAGCTCGACAAGGTCGCGGTGCTGACGATCGGCGGCCACGCCGACGTCGTCTCCTACACGGTCGACGGCGACCGCCTCGTCGTCCGCCTCGCCGACGGCACCGAGACCGGCCTCGTCGATCCCGCCCGCTTCGCCGGCTACCGCGGCCCCGCGGCGGCGCCGGAGGCGATCCTGTTCGAAAAGCACGGCCTCCACGTCGAGGTGGTGATCGACCGTGCGCGGCCGATCGGTGCCAACGATCCGGCCGGCGTCGCCGACGTCGTCGTCGAGAGCGCGCTCTCCACCATCATGGACTGCGAGGATTCCGTCGCCGCCGTCGACGCCGAGGACAAGGTCGTCGTCTACCGCAATTGGCTCGGCCTGATGCGCGGCGATCTCGAGGAGCGCTTCGAGAAGGGCGGGCGCACTGTCGTGCGCCGGCTCGCCGGCGACCGCGCCTTCACCGCGCCGGACGGCGGGACCCTGACGCTGCGCGGCCGGGCGCTGATGCTGGTCCGCAACGTCGGCCACCTCATGACCACCGACGCCGTCGTCGACGGCGAAGGCCGCGAGATCCCCGAGGGCATCCTCGACGCCGCCGTCACCGCGGCGATCGCGCTGCACGACGTCGGCCCGGCCGGCCGGCGCGCCAACAGCCCGGCCGGTTCGGTCTACGTGGTCAAGCCGAAGATGCACGGGCCGGAGGAGGTCGCCTTCGCCGACCGGCTGTTCGCCGCGGTCGAGGACGTGCTCGGCATGGCGCGCAACACGCTGAAGATGGGCATCATGGACGAGGAGCGCCGCACCTCGGTCAACCTCCGGGCCTGCATCCGCGCGGCGCGCGACCGCGTCGTCTTCGTCAACACCGGCTTCCTCGACCGCACCGGCGACGAGATCCACACGTCGATGGAGGCGGGCGCCATGGTCCGCAAGGCCGAGATGAAGGCGACCGCCTGGATCGCGGCCTACGAGGACGGCAACGTCGACGCCGGCCTCGCCTGCGGGCTGCCGGGCCGCGCCCAGATCGGCAAGGGCATGTGGGCGGCGCCCGACCGGATGGCGGCGATGCTCGCGGAGAAGCGCGCCCATCCGCTCGCGGGCGCCACCACGGCCTGGGTGCCTTCGCCGACGGCGGCGACGCTGCACGCGCTGCACTATCTCGACGTCGACGTCCGCGGCCGCCAGCGCGCCCTCCTCGACCGGCCGCGCGCCTCGGAGGCGGCGCTCCTGACGATCCCGCTCGCCCGCGACACCAACTGGAGCCCGGACGCGGTCCAGGAGGAACTCGACAACAACGCCCAGGGCATCCTCGGCTACGTCGTGCGCTGGATCGACCAGGGCGTCGGCTGCTCCAAGGTGCCGGACATCCACGACGTCGCGCTGATGGAGGACCGCGCCACGCTCCGGATCTCCAGCCAGCACATCGCCAACTGGCTCTATCACGGCATCGTCACACCGAAGCAGGTGATGGACACCTTCCGCCGCATGGCCGCGGTGGTCGACCGCCAGAACGCCGGCGATCCCGCCTACCGGCCGATGGCCGCCGACTTCGAGGGCTCGATCGCCTTCAAGGCCGCGCTCGACCTCGTCCTGAAGGGCCGCGAGCAGCCGAACGGCTACACCGAACCGGTGCTGCACGCCCGCCGCCGCGAGGCCAAGCGCCTCGCCGGCTGATCCCCGCCCGCCCCCGACAGCCGATCCGCCGGCCGCCGCGCGTTCTTCCCGCGCGGCGGCCGGCGCCGTTTCCGGCTCCGCCCACGCCCCGCCTTGATCGAACGCAAGGATGTCCCCGCCCGGACGTGCGATCACTTCCGCGGGTGGCCGGACCCCGCGGGCCGGCCCGGGCGTTTCCAGGTTTTCCACGGACGAGGCGAATCCCATGGCCATCAAGGACATCTTCACCATCGTCGACGTGTTCGACGACGCCATGCCCGGGCCGAACGCGGCCCTCGCGCTCGCGGCGGGCACCGGGGCCCACGTCACCGGCCTCGCGCTCGCCATGGAGCCGCTCGCACCGGGCTTCCTCGCCGCGCCGATTCCGGCCGACTACATCGTCGGCGCGCTCGAGGAATCCGAGCGCCAGGCCAAGGCCGCCGCCGCGCGATTCGCCGCCGCGGCCGCCGCCGCCGACGTGCGCGCCGAGGCGCGCACCCAGACGCTGCTCGCCGGCGCCACCCAGCCGATCGTCGCCCAGGCGCACCTGTCGGACTTGGTGGTGATCGGCCAGGAGAACGTCGACCAGCCCGAGCCGATGCGCGCCGGCCTGATCGAGGCGATGCTGTTCGACGCCGGCGTGCCGTTGCTGGTGGTGCCGAACGGCTACCGCGCCACGCCGAAGTTCGGCCGCGTTGTCATCGCCTGGGACGGCTCGTCGACCGCCGCACGCGCGGTCCACGCCGCCATGCCGGTGCTGCAGATGGCCTCGGCGGTCGAGGTGACCATCGTGGCGAGCGCCAAGTCGTGGTCGGGCGAGCCCGGCGCCGACGTCGCCACCTACCTCGCCCGCCACGGCCTCGAGGTCGAGATCCGCACGGTGGCGCGCGACGCCGGCGACGTCGGGCAGACGCTGATCGCGCATCTGCGCGAGGTCGGCGCCGACCTCTGCGTCATGGGCGCCTACGGCCATTCGCGCCTGCGCGAGTTCATCATCGGCGGCGCCACCCGCACCATGCTCGACCGCATGGAAGTGCCGACGCTGATGGTGCACTGAGACGCCCCTGGTCGGGACGAATGCGGACGCGGGTCTTCACGGGTCCGCAACGTTGCCGATGGAAAGATCGGCGCCGGTCGGGCAGACCGGCGCCACGACGCGTCGCCCGCGGCCCCCGGCCGGAGAGAAGCGACGCGCGTCGGGAGCCGAGCGCCTGATCCCCTCCCACGGGAGCCGAGACCCGATCGATGTCCCTCGACGCCCTCGAAGCCTTCTTCCGCCCGTCCCGCGTCGCGCTGGTCGGCGCGAGCACCCAGGCCGGCAGCGTCGGCAACATCGTCGCGCGCAATCTGATCGCCGGCTACGGCGACCGCGTCATGCTGGTCAACCCGCGCGGCGGCGACATCGACGGCGCGCCGCTGTTGGCCTCGATCGAGGCGCTGCCGGCCGCCCCCGACCTCGGCGTAATCGCTGTGCCCGCCGCCGGCGTGGTCGACGCGGTGGAACGGCTCGGCGCCCGCGGCGCCAAGGCGCTGGTGATCATCTCCGCCGGCCTCGGCCAAGGTCCCGGCTCACTCGGCCAGCAGGCGATCGACGCCGCGCTCGCGCGGGGCATGCGGGTGATCGGTCCGAACTGCATCGGCGTCCTCGCCCCCGGCAGCGGGCTCAACGCCTCGTTCGCCCAGCGGATGGCGCGCAAGGGCGACCTCGCGCTGATCTCCCAGTCCGGCGCGATCCTGACCAGCGTGCTCGACTGGGCCGAGAAGAACGAGATCGGCTTCTCCGGCCTCGTCTCGATCGGCGACGCCATCGACGTCGGCTTCGCCGAGATGCTCGACTACTATGCCCTCGACCACAACACCCGGGCGATCCTGCTCTACGTCGAGGCGGTGCGCGACGCCCGCGCCTTCATGTCGGCGGCGCGCGCGGCCGCGCGCACCAAGCCCGTCGTGGTGATCAAGTCGGGCCGGCACACCGCCGGCGCCAAGGCGGCCGCCTCGCACACCGGCGCGCTCGCCGGCGTCGACGCGGTCTACGACGCCGCCTTCCGCCGCGCCGGCCTGCTCCGCGTCGAGGACCTCGGCCAGCTGTTCGCCGCCGCCGAAACGCTGAGCCTCGTGCCGCGCGTGCCGGGCAAGCGGGTCGCGGTGGTGACCAACGGCGGCGGCGTCGGCGTGCTCGCGGTCGACCGGCTGGTCGACCTCGGCGGTACCCTGGCCCAGTTCGCGCCCGAGACCATGGCCGCCCTCGAGGCGGCGATGCCGCCGACATGGTCGAAGGCCAACCCGGTCGACATCGTCGGCGACGCGCCGCCGGCGCGCTACGGCGCCGCCCTCGACGCCGTGCTCGCCGATCCCGGCGTCGACGCCGTCGTGGTGATGAACTGCCCTACCGCCCTCGCCTCCTCGCGCGACTGCGCCAGCGCCGTGGTCGACTCGATCCGGCAGTACAAGCGCACCCATTTCCGCGGCAAGGCGGTGATCGCCTGCTGGCTCGGCAACGACCCGGCCGCCGAGGCGATCTTCACCGAGGCGAAGATCCCCGTGCTCGGCACGCCCAACCGGGCGATCGAAGGGCTGATGCAGTTGATCCGCTACGCCGACGCGCAGGAGACGCTGACGGCGACGCCGCCGGACCTGCTCGCCGGCTTCACGCCCGACCGCGCCCGCGCCCGCGCCGCGATCGACAAGGCGATCGGCGACGGCCGTTCGTGGCTGACCGCCACCGAGGTCTCCGAGGTGCTGGCCGCCTACGACGTCCAGGCGGTGCCGGCGGTGCCGGCGCTCGACCCGGCCGACGCCGAAGCCAAGGCGCGCGACCTGCTCGCGACCTACCGCGCCGTCGTCGCCAAGATCGCCTCGCCGGACATCGTCCACAAGTCCGACGTCGGCGGCGTCGAGCTCGAACTGACCTCTCCGGAAGCGGTCGCCACCGCGACCGCCCGCATCCTGGAGCGCGCCCGCGCCGCCCGGCCCGACGCCCGCATCGAGGGCGTGACGCTGCACCCGATGATCGTGGCGCCGAAGGCCGTCGAGTTGATCGCCGGCGTCGCCGACGACCCGGTGTTCGGGCCCATCCTGGTGTTCGGCCGCGGCGGCACCGCGGTCGAGGTCATCAACGACAAGGCGCTGGCCCTGCCACCGCTCGACGTCAACCTCGCGCTCGACCTGATCGGGCGCACCCGGGTGTCGCGCCAGCTCGCCGGCTACCGCGACCGCAAGCCGGTCGACCGCGAGAAGCTGGCGCTCGGCCTCGTCAAGCTGTCGCAGCTGGTCGCCGAGGAGCCGCGGATCCGCGAGATCGACCTCAACCCGATCATCGCCGACCACGAGCGAATCGTCACCGTCGACGCCCGCATCTCGGTCCGGGCGGACACCGCGCCAGAGATCCACCGGGTGGTGCCCTCGGTCGGCCATCCGCGCCTCGCGATCCGGCCCTATCCGAGCGAGTGGGAGCAGCGTCTCGTCCTCCGCGACGGCACCGAGATCCTGGTCCGACCGCTGAAGCCGGAGGACGAGCGGCTCTATCCCGCCTTCTTCGCGCGGATGAGCGACGACGACATGCGCCTGCGCTTCTTCGCCAGGGTGCGCGAACTCGGCCACGCCTTCATCGCCCGCCTGACCCAGATCGACTACGCCCGCGCGATGGCCTTCATCGCCATCGACCCCGCCCGCGACGAGATGCTCGGCGCGGTGCGCCTGCACGGCGACGCCGCCCGCGACCACGGCGAATACGCCATCGCGGTGCGCTCCGACCTCAAGGGCATGGGCCTCGGCTGGGAACTGATGCGCCTGATCGTCCGCTTCGCCCGCCGCGAGGGCTACGCCGAGATCCGCGGCGAGGTGCTGCGGGAGAATACCACCATGCTCGACATGTGCGCCTCGCTCGGCTTCGAGGCCCATCCCGAGACCGAGAGCCCCGAGATCATGGCCGTCCGACTCGACCTTGCCGCCGCGGTGGCGGCCGATCCGACGCTCGGCTGACACGTTGTCACGGTCCGCCCGACCTGTGCGTCACGCCGCCCCTCCGTACAACGATCGATTTACTGAGCTCTTCTGACGATCGGACCCGATCTCTGCCTAAGATTGTCTCCGTCTTTCGTATCGCGTCTCAACAATCCGTTCACCCTTCATGTCCGATCTTTGGCGCGGGAGTGGCCAGAAGGCCGTCGACTGCGGTCGGGGACGACAGGAACATGAAGTTTTCAGGGATCATCGCCAACCGTTCGATCGCGCTCAAGATCGGCGCCGGCGTGCTGACGCTGACGCTGGTGGCCGCCGCCGTCAGCGGCGTCGGCCTCGTCGGGCTCGACAGCCTCGGCCGTGCCGTCGACATGACCAGCCGGTCCGCGGCCATCCTCGCGGACGTCAACGACGCCGGCAACGGCGTCAACGCCTTCCTCGAGAGCCGCGACGCGGCCATCGTCGCCGACATCCGCGCCAAGCTCGCCGAGGCCCGCGACGGTCTCTCAGGGCTCGGCGACCCCTCCGATCCGCGCCTCGCCGCACCGGTCGCGGCGGTCGAGGGTCTCGGCACGGCGATCGCCGGACTGGAGAGCGCCTCGTCGAAGATCGACGCCGCCGCCAAGGGGCTGACCGGCGCGCTCGCCAACCTGCGCCAGCTCGGCAGCTCGATCGAGACCTCCGCCCTCGCCAAGGCGAACACGGCCAAGACCGCGGCCGAGGAGCTCGGCGCCAGCTACGAGAGCGCCCGGGCCGTGTTCGACCTCGCCACCCAGGCGCAGATCGTCAGCCTGAAGGCGTCGCTGGCGCTGTCGAACTATCTCGCGACCGCCGACGCCAAGGAGTTCACCGCCGTCCGCGCGGCGCTGCCGACGCTGCGACAGGCGGCGCAGAAGATCGTCGAGGCCGCGAAGGGCACCACGGTCGAGGCGACGGCCCAGCAGCTCGGCGACCAGGTCAAGGCCGTGACCGCGGTGATGCGCAAGATCGCCGAATCGCAGGACATGACGGAGATCCAGGCCAAGCGCGCCGAGGCCGCGAAGGCCTTCGCCAGCATCCTCCAGCTCGCCGACACGCTCGGCGCCAACCAGAAGACGGTCGCCGGCGCCTCCGGTCGGTCCAAGGAGATCCAGGACGCCGAGCGCTCCAAGGCCGAGACCGTGCGCGACCTCGGCATCGTGTTCGGCGGCCTCGTCGACAAGCTGTCGATCGAGACGATGAACTACCGCCTCGCACCCTCCGACGGCGGCAAGCTCGCCGTCAGCACGCTGAAGACCGAGATAACCGCCAAGATCGCCGAGATGAAGGCGGCCGGCCTGCCGGACGCCGGCAAGGCCGCGACGTCCTTCGGCTCGGCCTTCACCCAGCTGGTCGCCGCCAGCAAGGCGTTCGACGAGGCGCACAAGGCCGCCCGCACGGCATCGGCCGCGGCGGCCGAGGCGATCAAGGCGGTGGTCGACGACCGCGCCACCGCGGCGGGCACCGAGCGCAGCGCCAGCGTCACCGCGATGCTGACCGCGGTCGGCGTCGCGCTCGCGCTCGCCTTCGCCGTCGCCTTCGGCCTCTCCCGCGTCATCTCGCGGCCGATCACCGGCGTCACCGCCGCCATGCGCCGGCTCGCCTCCGGCGACACCGACGTCGCCATCGACGCCGCCGAGCGCGGCGACGAGATCGGCGGTATGCTGAAGGCGGTCCGGGTGTTCCGCGACAACGCCATCGAGCGCCGCCGCCTCGCCGAGGTCGCCGAAACGGAGCAGTCGGCCCGGCGCGCGCGCCAGGAGCGCATCGAGGCGCTGATCGCCGACTTCCGTGCGGAGATCGAGGTGCTGGTCGCCGCCGTCGGCGGCAACGCCGACCAGATGGAGGCGACCGCCCGCGCCCTCGCCGCCATCGCCGAGGAGGCCACCGGCCGCGCCGGCACGGCCGCCGAGGCGTCCGAGGCGGCGTCCTCGGGCGTGCAGACCGTCGCCGCCGCCGCCGAGGAACTCGCCGCCTCGATCGGCGAGATCAGCCGTCAGGCCGAGACCGCGACCATGGTCGTGCACAAGGCGGGCGAGAACGCCCGCGCCTCCGACGCGATCATCGTCGGCCTCGCCCGCGCCACCGACCGGATCGGCGACGTCGTCGCCCTGATCAAGGCGATCGCCGAGCAGACCAACCTGCTCGCCCTCAACGCCACCATCGAGGCCGCCCGCGCCGGCGAGGCCGGGCGCGGCTTCGCCGTGGTCGCCTCGGAGGTCAAGCAACTGGCTTCGCAGACAGCCAAGGCGACCGAGGAGATCGCCTCGCAGATCGCCTCGATCCAGGGCGCCACCGGCGAGGCGGTCCAGGCGATCCGCACCATCACCGAGACCATGTCCGACGTCGACCGATCCACCTCGGCGATCGCCGAGGCGGTGGTCGAGCAGGGCCGCGCCACCGAGGAGATCTCGAGCAACGCCCAGCGCACCGCCAACGGCACCCGCTCGGTCGCCCAGGAGGCGCAGGCGCTGACCCGGGTCGTCGGCGAGACCAACCAGTCGGCCGCCCAGGTCCTCGCCGTCTCCAACGACGTCAACGAGCAGAGCGAGCGCCTGCGCATCGCGGTCGACCGCTTCCTGACCAACGTGATGGCGGCCTGACGCGCGGTTCCGAACCTGGACGGGCACATTCGAGGGCCCGGGAGCGTCGCTCCCGGGCCCTCGTCCGTTCCACCCGGCGTATCCTCGTGGCGGCCTCAGCCCGGCAGGGCGTCCGCGGCCACCACGCGGAAGGTGTGGAGCTCGCCGTCGTCGTCGCGGATCGAGACGTAGTCCCCGATGTTGAAGGTGTGCTGGGCGAGCTTGTAGCCGGCCTCGTCGTCCTCGTCGGCCTCGGGGTCGTAGTGGAAGAACCAGTTGCCGCGCCGGAGCTCCAGGCGGCCGAGGTCGTCGTCGTCGCCGGCCCAGAAGCGGCGGACCCGGCAGCGCTCGCGCGTCGTCCGCCACAGCGCCGGGTCGAGCCGGCCCTCGGCGTCGAGCGGGGCGACGAACTCGTAGCCGTGGGCGCTCGACCCGTCGGGGAAGCCCTTGGTGCGGGCGAGTTCCAGTCTCACCCGGTGGAGGTGGCGGGGCAGGTCGGACATCGGGCGCTCCTCGTCGGTCGCGGACGGCGGTCCCGTCCGTTCTGATCCGGCTACGAGACTAGGCCCGCCGTCGCCGGCGGGCCTTGATTTCCGTCAACGGAAACTGCGCCGAACCGCCGCCGTCACGGCCGCTTGGTCAGCACGATCGGCACCGAAACCGACTTGCGCACGCCCTTGATCTGGAATTTCAGCGTCGTCGTCAGGTTGCGCCGGAGCGAGGACGGCGGAGCGACGGTGAGGTTGATCGTGGTGCCGTTCTCGTCGGTCACGCCGGTCTTCTGGTCGGCGATCAGCCAGGACGTCGTGCCGGTCATGGTCCAGGTCGCCTCGCCGCCGCTGGTGACCAGGGTGATCGGGATCACGCTCGGCGAGAAGGTCTCCGAGTCGCTCCAGGTGACGGTGGTGTCGGCCTGGGGCGTCGGCGTCAGGGTCTGCTCGACGTAGTGGTTGATCACGTTCAGCGTGGCGGTCGCCATGCTGAAGCTGGTCTGGGCGAAGGTGATCGTCGCGCTCTGGTCCGACATGCCCTTGGACGCGACCGGCGTCAGGGTGATCGTCACGCCGTCCTGCGTCGCCGTCGTGCTCTTCGCCTTGGCCCGGAGCCAGGACGGCAGGCCGGTGATCTTGTAGGGCGTCGCGCCGACGTTGGTCGCGAGCACGACGTCGAAGCTCGCCGGCGTCACGGTCACGCCGTTGGTGTTGGTGATCTCGACGTCGCTCGCGGGCGTGACCGACAGGGTCTGCGCCACGAGGTCCAGCGTCACCGGCACCTCGATCGGGTCGCCGCTGCCGCCGACCTCGGTGAAAGTCAGCGTGCCCGTCAGCGTCTCGGTCTGGGTCCGCGGCAGGCTCACCTTGAACTTCACCGTGGTGCCGGCGGTGGTGGCCGTGCCGCTGGTAGGGCTCGCCTTCAACCAGCTCGGCGTGCCCGTGAGCTTCCACTTCGGCTTGCCCGACACCGCCGCGACGGTGATGCCGAAGCTGGTGATGTCCGAAGTGGTGCCGGTGCGGGCGATCGTGACGGCGTCGGTCGGCGACACCGAGATGTTGCTCGTCGGACCCGAACCGCCGCCGCCACCGGCGCCGAGCGCCACGAAGGCCGCGGCGACGTCGATGCGCGGCTTGGCGCCGACCGGCGTCGAGACCGCCTTGCCGGTCGAAACCAGCGCGTCGACGATCTGGTCGGCGGTGGCGTCGGGGAAGGCCGAACGCAGCACCGCGACCGCGCCGGCGACGTGCGGCGTCGCCATCGAGGTGCCGTTGTAGATCGAGTAGCCGTCGATCACCGACGAGTTGATCGACGAGCCCGGCGCGAACACCGTGGTGATCGACGACACGTTGGAGAAGCTCGAACGCTCGTCGGTCTTGGTCGAGGATCCGACCGAGAGCGCGCCCGGCGTGCAGGCCGGCGAGCTCATCTGGGTGTCGTAGCCGTTGTTGCCGGCGGCGATCACCGTGAGGATGCCGGCGCTGCGCAGCGTGCCGACGATCGAGGTCAGCGGGCTCTCGGGGCAGCTCGCCGAATAGGCGCCGCCGCCGAGCGACATGTTGATCGCCGCGACCTTGCGGCCGGAGAAGTCGTCGCGGTGGGCGTAGACGTATTCGAGCGCGGCGATCTGGTCGCTCGACCACGACAGCACACCCTGGCCGGGGAAATAGCTGAATACCTGGATCGACAGCAGGCCCGCGCCGGCGGCGACGCCCTGGGGCGGCGCGCCCGGGACGCCGGCGGCGCCGACCGCGATGCCGGCGACGTGGGTGCCGTGGTTGCAGCCGGAGCCGCCGACCGCGGGATCGCAGGCGGCGCTGGCGCCGGTGCCGCTCTGGCTGTTCGAGCCGTTCGGGCAGAGCGACTGCGACTGCGCCGACGTCGTGGAGAAGCAGGCCTCGCCGACGATCTTCGGCTGTATGAAGGGATGGTCGAGGTCGCTGCCGGTGTCGAGCACGGCGACGACGGCGTTCTGGCCGGTCTGGCCGGTGGCGGAGACGGTGGGGATGCCGATCAGCGGCACGCTCTCCGCGAGCGTCGGCGGCACGGCGACGTCGGGATGGACGCGCGCAACCGCCGGGTCGGCGGCGATGCGGGCGAGGTCGGCGGCGGTGGCGGTCAGCGCCACCATCGGCACGTAGGTCATCCGCTTGACCGGGCGGCGGAGGTCGGTCCGGGCGGCGGCGGCCGCGGCGGAGCCGACGTGACGGGCGAGGAACCCGTCGACGGCGGCGCGCGTGGCGGCGATCGCCGCGGGCGCGTCGGCGGCCACCGCGGCGACCGCGGCCGGCCGGCGCAGTTCGACGATGATCGGCACCTCGCCGCGACGGGCGACCGTGGCCTCGATCGCGGCCGCCTCGGGCGCCTTCGCCCGCAGCGCCGCATCCGCCGCGCCCGCCCCGCCGACACCCGCCGCCGTCAGCGCGAGCGCCGAGAGCAAAGTCGAAACCCACCGCATGATCACGACACCCCCGATGACAGGTGACCACCGTGAACTTGGCGGTGTTAACGGGGCGCAACGGAAAGCAGCCGCGACGCGGAGCGGCGGCCGGGTTTGCGAGTCGGTGGTTAAGGAATCTTCGCCGAACCTGCCATCCGCACCCGTTTTCCTTTACGAGGCCGCCGCATAGGATTGTCGCCCGACCCACCGGAATCCCGTCCTTGCGCCATCTCGCAATCCTCCTCGCCCCGCTCCTCCTCGCCCCCCTGCCCGCCGCGGCCTGGACCGCGACGGCCGAGCTCGGCACCCACGCCACGGCCGCGAGCCTCTCGGCGGCGGACTTCGCCGTCACGCTCCACATGGAGACCCGCAAGATCGAGGACTACGAGGCGCCCGCGCCGGTGTTCCGGATCGAGGCCGGCGGCGCGGTGCTGCTGGAGCACGTCGGCGAGCCAGCGGGCATGGACGAACCGCAGGGCACCGCGACCCTCGTCGAGATCGACCCGTCGAACCGCGGCCCCGAGGCGGTGTTCTCGAGTTTCACCGGCGGCGCGCACTGCTGCACCGCGCTCGCCGTCGCCGACCGCGACGCCGATGGGCGCTGGCGCGTCGTCGACCTCGGCCAGTGGGACGGCGACGGCGGCGCCTTCGACGACCTCGACGGCGATGGCGAGGCCGAGTTCCACGAACGCGACAACGACTTCCTCTACGCCTTCGACTGCTACGCCTGCAGCCTCGCGCCGCTGACGATCCGTGCGGTCGTCGGCGGCGAGGTCCGCGACGTCTCGGCCGAGCCGCGCTTCCTCGAGGCGCACCGAACCTTTCTCGCCGACCTCGAGGCCGACGCGCCGGCGGCGGACGAGGCCGGCAAGGGCTGGTGGGCCGGCTGGATCGCCGCCAAGGCCCGCGTCGGCGAGGGCCGTCAGGCCTGGAGGCGGTTCGAGAGGGAATACCGGCCCGGCGAGGACGACGGCGTCGACGTCTGCGCCGTCGCGACCTCGCCCTGCCCGGACGACCAGTGGGTGAAGCGGCCCTTTCCCGAGGCGCTCCGCGCCTTCCTGACCGAGCGCGGCTTCCGGATCGAGTGACGGGACGGGCGCGCCTACCGTCCGATCGCCGGGCGCGCACCGGCGCGCGCCTGCGGCAGCACGTAGGCGGTGCCGAAGGCCGGCATGCGCGAGGCCGCGCCCGGCAGATCGTAGACGTCGGCGACGACGCGCTCGAACAGGGCCGGGGTCGGCGCGCCGCGGTCGACGATCCGGCCCGCGGCGATCACCACCACGGCGTCTGCGAATTCGGCGGCGAGGTTGAGGTCGTGCAGCACCACGAAGACCGCGCCGCCGCCGCGGGCGAAGCGGCGGGCGGCCTCCAGCACCTCGATCTGGCGGGCGAGGTCGAGGTTGGAGGTCGGCTCGTCGAGGAACAGCGCGCGCGGGCCGTCGTCGCCGACCGGCCGCGGCACCTGCGCCAGCGCCCGCGCCAACTGGACGCGCTGGCGTTCACCGCCGGAGAGCCTCGCGTAGGACCGCCCGCCCCAGCCGGCGAGGCCGACCGCGGCGAGCGCGCGCTCGACCGCCTCGGCCGGCCGCTCGCCGGCGGCGCGGGCGCCGAGCGCGACGATCTCGTGCACGGTGAGCGGGAAGGTCGGGGCGCCGTGCTGCGGCAGCACGGCGCGGCGGCGCGCAAGCGCCCGAGGGCCGAATCCGGCGAGCGGGCGGTCGCCGAGGAGCACGGTGCCCTCGCCCGGGCGGAGCTCGCCGCTGAGCACCTTCAGGAGCGTCGACTTGCCGGCCCCGTTCGGCCCGACCGCGACGGTGACGCGGCCGGCCGTGACCTCGACCCAGATGTCGTCGAGGACGCGGCGGCAGGCACGGTCGAGCGAAAGGCCGGTGGCGGTGATCATGGCTTCATTCCCCTCGAATGTCGGCGCCGGAGCGGCCGAGCAGGATGGCGAGGAAGACCGGCGCGCCGATCGCGGCGGTGACGATGCCGATCGGCAGCTCCGCCGGCGCGGCGACGACCCGGCAGAGCGCGTCGGCCGCGAGCATCAGCGCCGCGCCGCCGAAGGCGGAGGCCGGCAGCAGCATGCGATGGCCGGGGCCGATCGCGAGCCGGACGAGATGCGGCACCACGATGCCGACGAAGCCGATCGCGCCGGTCACCGCCACGGTGGCACCCGAGGCGGCGGCGACGGCCACGATCACCACCCGCTTCAGCCGCTCCACCGGCACGCCGAGGTGGACCGCCTCGGCCTCGCCGAGCAGCAGGGCGTCGAGGCCGCGGGCGGCGAAGGGCGTGGCGGCGAGCGCGCCGATCACGAAGGGCGCGACCGCGGCGACCTTGGTCGCGGTGGCGCCGCCGAGCGAGCCGAGGCTCCAGAACGCGACGTCGCGGAGCGCCGCGTCGTCGGCAATGAACAGCATCAGGCCGGTCACCGCCCCGGCGACCGAGGCGACGGCGATGCCGGCGAGGATCAGCGTCGCGGTGTCGGTGCGCCCACCCCGGGTGGCTAGGGCGTAGAGCAGCGCGGTGTTGGCGAGGCCGCCGGCGAAGGCCGCGGTCGGCAGCAGATAGGGGCCGAAGAACGCCGGCAGCGCCGCCGGAAGCGCGCCGCCCAGCACGATCACCGCCACCGCCGCGGTCGCCGCGCCCGAGGAGACGCCGACGAGGCCGGGATCGGCGAGCGGGTTGCGGAAGAGGCCCTGCATCATCGCGCCGGAGACCGCCAGCCCGGCGCCGACCATGGCCCCGAGCGCCGCGCGCGGCAGCCGCACCGCTTCGAGGATCAGGCGGTCGCGCTCGGAAACGGCGTCGCCGGCGAGCCAGGCGAAGAGGTCGGAAAGGCCGACGCCGGTCGGCCCGGCGGCGAGCGAGACCAGCGCCGCGGCGAGCGCCAGCACGGCCGCGAGCAGCACCACGACGAGGCCGCGGCGGCCGCGGTCGCCGGGCGGCGCGGCGGCGAGGAAACGGCCGGCCACCGCGGTCACGGCGCCACCGTCGCGGTCGCGGGCGCGATCCGGCCCGGGTAGAGCGCGGCGGCGAGATCGCGGACCGCTTCCGGCTCGCGCGGGCCGAAGCCGAGCAGGTAGAGCCCGTCCATGGCGATCAGCGCCTTGCCGGCCGCCGCCGGGGTGGAGGCGAAGGCCGGCAGCGCGAAGACGTCGTCGGGGGCGAGCGCGTGGTCGCCGCGGTTCATCACCACCACGACGTCCGGGGCGGCGGCGATCACCGCCTCGTCCACCATCGGCTTGAAGCCGGAGAAGCCGTCGGCGGCGTTGATCCCGCCGGCGAGCCGGATGGCGGCGTCGGCGGTGGTGTCGCGGCCGCCGGCGACGATGCGCCCGCCCGACATCGACAGCACGAACAGCACCCGCCGTCGCTCGCCGAACGCCGACACCTCGCGCTCCAGCGCGGCGAAGCGGGCGGCGACGTCGGCGGCGAGCGCCTCGGCCTCGGCGGACTTGCCGAGCGCCGTGCCGACCGCGCGGATCTTGTCGCCGATGCCGGCCGCGCTCGGCGTCTCCGGCACGTCGGCAACCTTCACCGCGGCGCGGATCACCGCCAGCGCGTCGGGCGGGCCGGAGCCGGCCTGGAGCAGGACGAGGTCGGGCGCGACCGACAGCACGCCCTCGGCGGCGAGCTGCCGCATGTAACCGACGTCCGGCCGCCCGTCGGCCTCGGCCGGGAAGGTGCTGGTGCTGTCGACCGCGACGACGCGGTCGGCGGCGCCGAGCGCGAAGGCGATCTCCGTGACGGCGCCGCCGATCGACACGATCCGCTCGGCCGCGGCCGCCGGCAGGGCGGCGACGACGGCGAGGGCGAGAGCGGCGGCACGAGCCGGCGCGCGGAAGGGACGGGGCGGCATCGAGGCGTCTCCTGACGGGGCCGCGCCGGCGGAGGGGCGGCCAGTTGCGCGGTTTGGAACGGTTCCAATGTTGCGAGGCGTTCGCAACAAATAACTTGACTCCCATACTCAGCTTTAAATATGGACGCAAGGGCCGGTCGCGGAACGGCCATCGTGCCGATCCGATTCCGCCAAAGTCTCGAATGTCTTGCGCGCCAGTCGCGCCACCGGTCCGCGCGTCCATCGTGATCCGCGGCCATGGGGGAGCCATGTCCAGAACGCCGATCCTTCGCCTGACCCTCCTCGTCTCCACGGCGCTGACGCTGCCGGCCTCCGGTGCGCTCGCGCAGGAAGCCGGAGGCGCCGCGGCGAAACCGGCGGTCGAGTGCCCGGCCGGCCAGCCCTGCCGCCAGGACGACGGCACCATCACGCTCGACACCATCACGCTGTCGGTCGACCGCACCGAGGGAGCCCCGATCGAAGCCCTCGGCGGCGTCAGCGTGGTCCGGCCGGACCAGCCGGCGACGGCCTCGGCACGGCGCGCGACCGACCTCCTCGCCGCCGTCCCGGGTGTCGCGGTCGCCACCGACGGCTCGGACCAGAGCACGTTGCTCAACATCCGCGGCCTGCAGGACTCCGGCCGCGTCGCCGTCACCGTCGACGGCGCGCGCCAGAACTTCAGCCAGAACGGCCACGGCACCACCGGCGTGTTCCTGCCGGACCCCTACCTGATCGGCAAGGCGACCGTGGTGCGCGGACCGATCGCCAACGTCTACGGCTCCGGCGCCATCGGCGGCGTCGTCTCCTTCGACAGCCTGTCGGCCGCCGACCTGCTCGGCGAGGGCCAGACCTGGGCGATCGAGTCGCGCGCCTCCTACGAGACCAACGGCGACGGTCGCCGGACCGGCCTTCGCGGCGCCTACCGCCTGAGCGACCAGTTCACCGTGCTCGGCGCCCTCTCCTACAAGGGCAGCGCCACGCTGAAGGACGGCGAGGGCGAGCCGATCACGGGCTCCCCGCACGACGACTTCGACGGCCTGCTCAAGGCCGAGATGCAGATCAACGACTTCAACAAGGTCACCGCGTCCTACCTCGGCAACCACGTCGACTACACCCGCTCCGCCTCGGCCACCTCGGCCTACGACAGCACCGTCTACAACCAGGTCGCCGCGGCCAAGTGGAGCTACGACAACCCCGACGACAAGTGGTTCGACTTCGACGTCTCGGGCTACTGGACCGGCACGGACAAGACCGAGGAATACGTCTTCGGCACCAACGCCGGCCGCGAGCGCAGCTTCGACGTCGGCACCTTCGGCTTCGACGCGGCCAACACCACCCGCTTCGACACCGGGCCGATCGCGCACGCGGTCACCGTCGGCGCCGACCTGTTCTCCGACGACGTCGACACCCGCGACGTCGCCGGCGGCACCGGCGCGGTGTCGACGCCGTCGGGCAAGCGCACCGTCTACGGCGCCTTCGTCCAGGACGAGATGGCCTTCTCCGACTGGCTGAAGCTGACCGGCGCGCTGCGCTTCGACGGCTACGACTTCGACGGCGACGACGCCGACGGCAACGCCGTGAAGGGCGACGGCACCCGCCTGTCGCCGAAGCTCGCGGTCGGCGTCACGCCGTTCGAGGGCACCGCCGCCCGCGGCCTCGAGCTCTACGGCTCCTATGCAGAGGGCTACCGCGCGCCGTCGATCACCGAGACGCTGGTGTCGGGCCCGCATCCGGGCTTCGTGTTCCTGCCGAACCCGGACCTGAAGCCGGAGACCGCGCACAACTTCGAGGTCGGCGTCAACTTCCGCCGCGACGACCTCTTCACCGCCGGCGACGCCCTGCGCCTGAAGGCCGGCTGGTTCCACAATTCGGTCGACGACTTCATCGACGGCCGCGTCGGCTTCGTCCCCGGCACCGGCCTGACCTACCAGTACCAGAACGTGTCGAGCGCCACGCTGCAGGGCGTCGAGCTCGAGGCGAGCTACGACATGGGCCGGGCCTTCGCCGGCCTCACCTACGCCCACACCGACGGCGAGGACGACGACACCGGCGAGGCGCTCGGCTCGGTGCCGGCCGACAAGGTGGTCGGCACCCTCGGCTTCCGCTTCCTCGACGACGCGCTCACCGTCGGCGGCCAGTGGGAGTGGGTCGCCGGCCAGAAGGACGTGCCCTCGGGCACCTCGCCGAGCAAGGCCTACAACCTCGTCAACCTGTTCGCGTCCTACGAACTCACCGAGAATCTCTCGCTGGGGCTGGACGTGAAGAACGTCTTCGACGTCCAGTACACCGAGTACCTCAACGACGACCCGTCGCCGGGTCTCTCGGTCATGTTCACCCTCGACGCCCGCCTCGGCGGCTGATCCGTTTCCAACTGGAGGATCGTCCCATGTACATCGCCATGAACCGCTTCCGCGTCGCCCTCGGCCACGAGGAGACCTTCGAGACCGTCTGGCGCCAGCGCGAGCGCCGCCTCTCGGAGGTGCCGGGCTACCTCGAGTTCCACCTTCTCAAGGGCCCGCTCGCCGAGGACCACCGCCTCTACGCCTCGCACACCGTGTGGGAGAGCCATGCGCACTTCCTCGCCTGGACCAAGTCCGAGCAGTTCCGCGCCGCCCACGCCCGGGCCGGCGAGACCAAGGTCAACTACCTCGGCGGCCCGCATTTCGAGGGCTTCGAGGTGATCCTGGTCGAGGACCGCGACGGCCGCCGCAGCGACGAGGCCGCGGCGTGAGCGCGGCCGCCTCGGCCGCACCGGCCGCACCGGCCGACACGCGCGCCGAACGGCTCGCGGCGGCGCTCGCCGCCAAGCCCGACGGCATCGTCGAGGCGATCGCCCGCGACGTCGGCGTCAGCCCGCGAGACGTACTCGCCGCCATGCCCTCCGGCGAGGTGGTGCTGCTCGCCGCCGACCGCTTCGGCGAGGTCTGGACCGCGCTCGGCACGTGGCGGGAGGTGCTCTTCATCGTCCACACCGACACGGTGGTGCTGGAGGTGAAGGGGTCGCTTCCCGCCGGCAGCGAGGGCCACGGCTGGTTCAACGTCCACGGCGACAGCCCGATCGGCGGCCACATCCGCAAGGAGGCCTGCGCGGCGATCGCGCTGGTCGACCGACCGTTCCACGGCCGGCGCTCCTGCTCGGTGTGGTTCCTCGACGGGAACGGCGAGGCGATGTTCAAGGTGTTCGTGCCGCGCGACGCGGCGCGCGCCCTCGATCCGGACGCCCTCGCCCGCTTCGAGGCGCTGATGGCGGCGGGCTGACCCGCCCGCGAAACGAAACGTCGCAAGCCCCGTGCGATCGCTCGCGCGGGGCTTTCGCGTTCGGGACCGTCGCGGACCGCGGCGGCGACTCATACCAGTCTCGCAAACTCCCGACTCGTCGGGAATTTGCGAGGTTTCGGCCATAAGGCCGGCGCCCGGTCGGGCGCTCCTCGCCCGGAAAGCTCCGACCACAGGTCGGAACTTTGCGAGCTCGGTATCAGGCGGCTTCGGCGGCGCCGCGGCGCGGGGCGACCAGCGCCCACAGGGCGTAGGCGCCGAGCGACAGCGTCGCGAGGCCGGTGACGCCGTGGATCCACAGCGCACCCGGCTCGTCCGAGAAGCCGGCGAGCGACGGCGCCACGATCGCCGCGGCCCCGAGCGCCAGGTTGGCGACGTCGGGCCGGCGGCGGTCGTCGACGGCCATCGACATGTTGCCGGCGAAGATCGCGAAGCCGATC
Source organism: Oharaeibacter diazotrophicus (assembly GCF_004362745.1). NCBI lineage: Bacteria > Pseudomonadati > Pseudomonadota > Alphaproteobacteria > Hyphomicrobiales > Pleomorphomonadaceae > Oharaeibacter > Oharaeibacter diazotrophicus. The sequence goes on from NZ_SNXY01000009.1 coordinate 498,065, forward strand.
GCCCAGGCGCTCCACGCCGCGGCGGTCGCGGCGGTCAGCCCGAGGACGAAGGGCGAGAACAGGAGGGCCGTCCCGGCGAGGGCGGCGAGGACGCGGACCACGGTCCGCTGCGTGCTCTTGCTGGCCTGCATGTCGAAGTCGCTCCTCTCGTCTATGCGGGCCGGTTGGAACCAGGTGCCGAAGGTCGGGCCGATCTGGGGAGGACGTACGCCACGGTGCGGGCGTGGACGTGACCTTCCTTCGCAGTGCACCACCGCAGCGCACAAAATGCCAGCCCTTCGTTTCGGAATTCTGACCGACCCGTGTCGATTTCGTGGGACGGGGACCGGATGCGGAAACGCTGACGCCGATCGTCGGCGGCTCCGGACCCCGCCCGTCGCGGAGCCGCCCCCCTTGCGCTCATCCGGACAACCACGCCGACAGCCATGCGTTCCCGCAGGCCGCCGCACCGCGGCGCTTGACAACCCCGCCCGCGGCGGCTCCCTGGACGCCCGCCCTCCCCCGCCTCCGGACACCCAGCCATGGCCCTCGACGAGACCGCATCCGGCGTCTTCACCATCGCCGCCACGCCGTTCCACCCGGACGGGGCGCTCGACTTGCCGTCGCTCGAGCGCCTGACCGACTTCTACGTCGGCGCCGGCGTCGACGGCATCACCATCCTCGGCATCATGGGCGAGGCGCAGAAGCTCGAGCCGGCGGAGTCGCTCGCGGTCGCGCGCACGGTGATCGGCCGGGCCGGCGTGCCGGTGGTGGTGGGCGTGTCGGCACCCGGCTTCGCGGCGATGCGCGCCCTCGCCCGCGAGGCGATGGAGGTGGGTGCGGCCGGCGTGATGATCGCGCCGCCGCCGGCGCTGCGCACCGACGACCAGATCGTCGGCTACTACGCCGAGGCGGTCGCCGCGATCGGTGACGACGTGCCCTTCGTGCTGCAGGACTATCCGCTGATCATCGGTGTCGTGATCGCACCGGGCGTCATCCGCCGCATCGTCGCGGCGCATCCGTCCTGCGTGATGCTGAAACACGAGGACTGGCCCGGCCTCGAGAAGATCTCGACGCTGCGCCGCTTCTCCGCCGAGGGCACGATGCGGCGGATCTCGATCCTGTGCGGCAACGGCGGCCTGTTCCTCGACTTCGAGACCGAGCGCGGCGCCGACGGCGCCATGACCGGCTACGCCTTCCCGGAGATGCTGGTCGACCTCGTCGCCCTCGCCCGCGCCGGCCGCCGCGACGAGGCGCACGACCTCTTCGACGCCCACCTGCCGCTGATCCGCTACGAGCAGCAGCCCGCCGCGGGCCTCGCGGTGCGCAAGCACGTGCTCGCCCGCCGCGGCGTCATCGCCTCCGACGCGCAGCGCCGGCCGGGCGCCGGTCTGACGCCGGCCGCCCGCGCCGAGGTCGACTATCTCTACGATCGCGTCGTCCGCCGCGGCCTCGGCGTCCGCGGACCACTGTAAGGCATCACTCCTCCACGAAGGCGAAGGCGTCGACGTCGAACAGGCCGCGGTCGGTGATCTTGAGGTGCGGGATCACCGGCAGCGGCAGGAAGGCGACCTGGAGGAAGGGCTCCGGCAGCGTGCAGCCGAGGGCGCGCGCGGCCGTGCGCAGTTCCACGAGGGCATCCTGCACCACCGCGAAGGGCTCGAGGCTCATCAGCCCGGCCACCGGCAGCGCCAGTTCGGCGAGGATGCGGCCGCCCTCGGCGACCGCGAAACCGCCGCCGATCGCCTGGAGGCGGTTGACCGCCAGCGCCATGTCGGCGTCGTCGACGCCGACCACGGTGACGTTGTGGCTGTCGTGGCCGACCGAGGAGGCGATCGCGCCGCGTCGCATCCCGAAACCGTGGACGAAGGCGCGGCCGATCGAGCCGGACTTGCCGTGGCGTTCGACGACGCAGACCTTGACGACATCCTGTGCCGGATCGGGCCGCACCGCGCCGTCCTCGACCGGCAGCACCGCCTCGCGCCGGCGGGTGATGATCAGCCCGGCCTCGACGCCGATCACCGGACGCGGCCCGGCGTTGCCGCGGGCGTCGATCCGGAAGTCGGCGGCGCCGACCGCCGGCGCCCGCATCGAGCCGAGGCCGACCGGCGGCACGATCTCGCGGGCGTCGAACAACGCCGGCTCGACCAGCCGGCCGGCGGAGACGACGTCGGTGACGTCGCAGCGGTCGAGGTCGTCGACGAGCACGAAGTCGGCGCGCCAGCCGGGCGCCACCAGCCCGCGGTCGGAAAGGCCGAAGATCCGCGCCGCCGACCAGCTGGCAGCCCGGTAGACGTGGTGGCGCGGCCGGCCGCGGGCGATCAGCGCCCGGATCATGCCGTCGAGATGGCCGTGCTCGATGATGTCGAGCGGATTGCGGTCGTCGGTGCACAGCGCCACGAAGGACGAGGTGTTCTCGTCGAGCACCTCGGCGAGCGCCGGCAAGTCCTTGGAGACCGAGCCGTCGCGGATCAGGATCGCCATGCCCTTGGCGAGCTTCGCGCGTGCCTCGCGGGCGGTGGTGGCTTCGTGGTCGGTGCGGATGCCGGCGGCGAGATAGCCGTTGAGCGCAAGGCCGCCGAGCAGCGGCGCGTGGCCGTCGACGTGGCGGCCCTGGAAGGCGGCGAGCTTGGCGAGCACGTCGGGCGCCTTGGCGAGCACGCCGGGGAAGTTCATCATCTCGGCGAGGCCGATCACCTTGGGATGACCGGCGAGCGGCAGGAGGTCCTCGACGCCGAGCCGGGCGCCGGAGGTCTCGAAGTCGGTGGCGGGCACGCAGGACGACAGGTTGACCCTGAGGTCCATCACCGTGCGCTCGGCGGCGGCGAGGAAGTAGCGGATGCCCTCGGTGCCGACGACGTTGGCGATCTCGTGCGGGTCGCAGATCGCGGTGGTGACGCCGTGCGGCAGCACGCCGCGATCGAACTCGAACGGCGTCACCAGCGAGGATTCGACGTGGAGATGGGTGTCGATGAAGCCCGGCACGCAGAAACGGCCGCGGCCGTCGACGACGCGGATGCCGTCGTAGCAGGCGTGGGTGCCGACGATGCGGTCCGCCACCACCGCGACGTCGGTCTCGGTCACCGCGCCGGTCATGACGTCGAGGAGGCGGACGTTCCGCACCACGAGGTCGGCGGGCACGCGACCCTGGCCGGCGTCGATCATGCGGGCGAGCGTTTCGGCGTCGGGCTGCGTCATGCGCGGGGCTTCCTCGGCGGTGGTCGGTCCGTTCCGACTATCCCGTCCCCGGTCCCGCTTGGATAGCCCTTCCCCGCGCGTCAGCCGTCGAGCAGCGCCAGCGCGGCGATCGCGGCGGTGGGCAGGAGGGCGATCAGGGCCATCCGGTCGCCGAGGCGGGCGACGAGCGGGTCGCCGGCGAAGCTGGCGAGCCCGCCGACCGCGGCCATGCCGACGACGGTGAGGCAGGCCCAGGCCGCGAACAGGGCGATGGTCAGGCCCGCGGCATTGCCGATCGCGGAGAGCACGGCGGGAAGGACGGTGGTCCGGCGGGCGGTGCGGAAGGAAGCGGGGGCGGCGAACATGGGGACGCTCCGGATCTCGCGGGAACGGACACGCCGCCGTTCCCTTCGGTGCGACAACGGCATGCGCCCGCCCCGCGTTCCGCGCTTCCCACGTCCGCGGGGGATGTGCTTCAAGGAACCCCCGTCCGAGGAGGAAGAGAACCCGTGCCCGACGTCCGTTCCATCTGCGCCATCGGTCTCTCGGGCCAGCTCGGTCTCCACGGTCACCTGCCGTGGGAAGGCGACCAGCGGCCCGAGTTCGTCGCCGACGTCGCCCGCTTCTTCGACATCACCCGCGGCCACGTGCTGATCGCCGGCCCGAAGACGATCGGCGCCATCCCGGACTTCGCCCGCGGCGACCGCACGCTGGTGGTGATCCGCTCGCACGAGGATCCCGAGGAGGTGCTGTCGCGCTTTCCCGACCGTGTGGTCTACGTCGGCGGCGGCCCGCCGGTGTGGGACGTCTACGCCCGCCACATCCGGCACTGGGACATCAATCGCCTGCCCTACGACGGCCCGGCCGACCGCTGGTTCGACCCGAAGTGGCTGGTGGCCGGTTGAGCGCACGAAGGCGGGTGCTCCTGCCCCCAATTCCGACGATCTCGTATGACATTTGTACGAAATCGACTCGAATTGTTGCCAGATTTTAATCAATTCCCTATGTTTCCGGGCGATGCGGCGTGACACGGGGCCGGGGGGGAATTCGACATCATGACCATCACGCGCAGGCGCTTCCTCGCGGGTACCTCGCTCGCGGCGGGCGCCGCCATGGCCGGGGCGTTGCCGGGCGGCCGTCCGGCCGTCGCCGCCGCCGGGCTGACGCCCTTCGTCGACCGGCTGCCGGTGCCGCCGCCGGCAAAGCCCGTCGGCAAGGCGCTCGTCGGGCCCTACCCGACCGCGGACGTCTACCGCATGACGGTCGGCACGCTGGCTCACCGCTTCCACCGCGACCTGCCGCTTTCGACGGTGTGGGGCTACAACGGCAGCTATCCCGGGCCGACGATCTCGGCGGTCTCGGGCCGTCCGCTCTACGTGCAATGGGTCAACGGCCTGCCGAACGCGCCGCATCCCTTGTGGTCGCCGGCCTTCGCGGCGGCGCACGGGCCGGGGATCGGCGGCACCAGCCCCGACGCGGCGCGCACCGTCGCCCATCTCCACGGCGGCCGCGTGCCGCCGGACGCCGACGGCTGGCCCGAGGAGATCGTGCTGCCGGGCCGCTCGACCAAGCCCTACCTCTACCCGAACTTCCAGGAAGCGGCGACGCTCTGGTACCACGACCACGCGCTCGGCATCACCCGGCTCAACGTGATGATGGGCCTCGCCGGCGCCTACGTGATCAAGGACGGCTGGGAGAACGCCCTGCCGCTGCCGAAGGGCGCCTACGACGTGCCGTTGATCGTGCAGGACCGGATGCTGACCAGCCTCGGCCGGATCTCCTACCCGCTCGACCTCGCGCCGGAGTTCTTCGGCGACGTCAACGTCGTCAACGGCAAGGTCTGGCCCTACCTCGACGTCGCCCGCGGCAAGTATCGGTTCCGCGTCGTCAACGGCTGCAATTCGAAGTTCCTCGACCTCGCCTTCGCCGACGGCCGCGCCTTCGCGCAGATCGCGTCCGACCAGGGCCTCCTGCCGGCACCGGAGATCCGCACGTCGGTGCGGCTCGCGCCGGGCGAGCGCGTCGAGATCGTGGCCGACTTCCAGCGCGACAGGCCCGGCGCGGGGATCGTCCTCGTCAACCGGCTGGCGCCGGCGCCCTATCCGGGCGGCGGCAACGCGGCGGTGCCGGAGAACGTGATGGCCTTTCGCGTCGGCTCGGCCTACGGCCACACCGCCGCGCTGCCGACCAAGCTGCGCACGGTGCTGCCGTCGGTACCGCAGCAGACGCGCTGGACCACCTCGCAGTACCTCGAGAAGATCCCCGAGAGCGCAGCCAAGGCGACGCGCCGCTTCACGCTGATCGAGGCGACGAACACCGGCACCGCGATCTGCGTCAACGCCGGCGGCTTCACCCCGGCGATCCGCGACGAGGCCGGCAAGATCCAGTGGTCGGACCCGCTGCCCTTCAAGGTGAAGGCCGGCGACGTCGAGATCTGGGAGTTCACCAACGAGACGGTGGACACCCATCCGGTCCACGTCCATCTCGCGCAGATGCAGTTGCTCGGCCGGATCTCGCCGCCGGGCACGCCGGCCGCCGGCAGCGCCGAGGGGCCGGGCGTGGTCAAGGACACCTGGCAGCTCCATCCCGGCGAGACGATCCGCCTGATCGGCCGCTTCGAGGGCTATCCCGGCAAGTACGCCTTCCACTGCCACATCCTCGAACACGAGGATTGCGAGATGATGCGCTGGTTCGAGCTGGTCTGATACCGAGCTCCGAAACCAGAAGGCCCCGGCCGGATCGCTCCGGCCGGGGCCTCTTCGTTTCCGGGTCCTTCGCCGGTCTGTCGCCCCCGTCAGGCGGCCTTGAGGCGCGTCACGAAGTCGGAGACCTCGCGCTGCAGCGTCGACGACTGCTGGTTGAGGCGGTCGGACAGGCTCATCAGCTGGGTCGAGGCCGAGCCGGTCATCTCGGCGGCGGTGCCGACGCCGGCGATGTTGCCGGTGACGTCGTTGGCGCCGGTCGCCGCGCGCTGGGTGTTGGCCGCGATCTCGCCGGTCGCCGCGCCCTGCTGCTCGACCGCGGCGGAGATCGCCGAGGAGGCCTCCTGGATCGTACCGATGGTGCGGACGATGCGGGAGATCGAGTCCACCGTGGTGTTGGTGGCGGTCTGGATCTCGCCGATCTTGCGGCCGATCTCGTCGGTCGCCTTGGCGGTCTGGTTGGCGAGTTCCTTGACTTCGGCGGCGACGACCGCGAAGCCGCGGCCGGCCTCGCCGGCCCGCGCCGCCTCGATGGTGGCGTTGAGGGCGAGCAGGTTGGTCTGCGCGGCGATGTTCGAGATCAGCTCGACGACCTCGCCGATCTGCTGGGCGGCCGCGGACAACGCCTGCACGTTGCGGCTGCTGGCCTCGGCCTCGGAGGCCGCTTCGCGGGCGATCCGGCTGGAGTTCTCGACCTGACCGCCGATCTCGCGGATCGAGGCGGAGAGTTCCTCGGCACCGGCGGCGACGGTCTGGACGTTGCTCGACGCCTCCTCGGCGGCGCCCGCCACGGCCTGGGCCTGCCGCGAGGTCTCCTCGGCGGTGGCCGACAGGTTGCGGGCGGCACCGGCGACCTCGCCGGACGAGGCGGCGAAGGAGGCCGCGAGTTCCTGCATCCGGCCGACGAAGGCCTCGGCCATGGCGGCACGGGCGCGGGTCTGCTCGGCCTCGGCGGCCTTGGCCGCCTCCTGGGCACGGCGCTGAGCCTCGGCCGCGGCGAGACCCTCGCGGAAGGCCTCGAGGCCGGTCGCAACGGCGCCGATCTCGTCGCGGCGCTCGCGGCCCTCGACGGTCACCGCATAGTCGCCGTCCTGCAGGTGGCGCATGGTGCCGAGCAGCCGGGTCAGCGGGCCGGTGACGCCGGAGCGCATCAGCCAGACCGCGAGCGCGACCACCAGGGCGGTGGCGAGGGCGACACCGCCGAGCGACTTCAGCGCGCTGGCCTGCGCGGTGGCGGCGTAGTCGGCGGATTCCTTGTTCAGACCGGCGATCAGCTTGTCGTTGAAGCCGACCAGGGCCGTCTGGGTCTTGGTGAGCTGCGGCGCGCATTCGTTGCCGATGACGTCGAGTGCCTTGGCATTTTCGGCGGGGTCCGTGCTGTTGGACATCTGGATCGCCTTGCCGCAGGGTCCCGCCATGGCGGCGTCGACTTCGGCGGCGGAGGCGGCGAGCTCGTCGGCGATGTCGGGTACGTCCTTGGAGGCGAGACCGATCAACTTGGCGAAGTTCGCCTCGGCCTTCTTGCGGGCCTCCACGGCGGCGGCATTGGCCTCGGCGGTCGTCGACGCGGCGTTGCGGTACATCGCGGCGAGGACGTCGGACAGGGCACGGTTGGCCCGCGCGATCTGCATCGTGGCGTCGGCGGGTCCCTTCAGGAGGGCGGTGTAGCCGTCGCTGATCGACATCATCGTCCAGGAGCCGAAGCCACCGCCGAGCAATGCCGTCGTGCCGAGGGTGAGCAGCAGGACGACGACCTTCATCATCAAGGACAAATTGGAGAACCGCATGGCCCCTCCGGATATACCGACCGTGCCGCGGACACCTCCGGCACAGGTCGAAATCTTCGATGGGACGATCATCGGCACCTATTCACAACAAGGTATTAATCTGCCCAAATCGAATGCATACCAGCAAATCGAATACGCACTTCGACAGTAGGATGCACTGCATTAATCATAATTGTTGCGGCAACATTTTATGAAACCGATCGCGGACTCTCACGCTGGTCGCCATATGTCGCATAAATTCCACTCCGCCATCGAACGGACGCGGCAGCCCGACGATCCCGAATCGCAAAGCGATGCACGTGCGCATACGGACGGGCCGCCCCCGGCGGCCGGCCTCAACGGCCGGCGAGCAGGGCGCGGGCGGTCGGCGCGTCGGTGGCGACGGCGTTGACGAGGCCGCCCTCGACGGCGGCGCGGATCGCGGGAGCCTTGTCGGGCGAGATCGCGGCGGCGAGGCGCACCGGCACGGCGGCGAGATCCTCGAGCGAGATCGACATGGTGCGGTCGTCGAAGCCGGTGCCGACCGGGTGGCCGTCGCGGCCGAAGAAGCGGGCGCAGATGGTGCCGACGGCGCCGCGGGCGCGGATGTCGTCCATGAAGGCCTGGTCGATGAAGCCTTCGCGGAAGATGGTGGCGTCGGGCGAGATCGAGCCGACGCCGACCACGGCGAAGGTCACCTTGCGCATCATCTGGAACACCCCGCGCACGCCGGCGGTGTCGTGCAGGATCTTGGCGGTGCGCCGGTCGTCGACCAGGGCGGGCACCGGCATCTGCCACGCCCGGGCGCCGAGACCGGCGGCCATGCGCCGACACACCTCGCTCGAATGGGTCAGTTGCTCCGGCGCACCGATGCCGCCGACGAGGGCGACGACGTCGAGATCGGTCGTCGGCACCTTGCGCGCGGCGCCGGCGATCGCCGCCACGGTGGCGCCGTCGGAGACGCCGAGCACGTCGCCGGGCTTCAGCATGTCCTCGATCACGCGCGCCACCGCCTTGCCGACGGTGTCGATCGCCTGGGTGGGGTTCGAGCGCTCCTCGACCACCACGGCGAAGCGCAGGCCGAGGTGCAGCTTGACCCGGCGCTCCAGCGCGGCGTCGCGGAACGCCTTTGGCGCCACCTGGATCTCGACGAAGCCGAGGTCGAGCGCGGTCTTGAGGCAGCGGCTCACCGTCGCCTCGGAGACCTCGAGCAGCCGCGCGATCTCGGTCTGCGGCAACCGCTGCTCGTAGCGCATCCGCGCGACGCGGACGATCATGTCTTCGCTGCGGCGCGGCCTCGGCATCGTCGCTCCGACGGGCGAGAGGAAGTGTGGGCGGGATGGGAACCGGGCGCCCCGGGAACGGGGCGCCCGGGGGAGCTTCAGGCGTCGAGCCGGGCGGCGACGAGCTTGCGCAGCGCGCCGAGGTCCTTGGCGAACAGGCGGATGCCCTCGGCGAGCTTCTCGGTCGCCATCGGGTTCTCGTTCATGGCCCAGCGGAAGGCGCGCTCGTCCATGGCGACCGCGGCCGGCGCCTCGCCGATCGCGTCGGGCGAGAGCACGCGCGTCAGCGTGCCCTCGTCGGCGGCGAGCTGGTCGAGGATCTGCGGCGAGATGGTCAGCCGGTCGCAGCCGGCGAGCGCCTCGACCTCGCCCGGCGAGCGGAACGAGGCGCCCATCACCACGGTGCCGATGCCGTGGGCCTTGTAGTAGCGGTAGATCGCGCGCACCGAGACGACGCCCGGATCCTCTTCCGGACCGAAGCTGCGGCCCTCGGCCTTGACGTACCAGTCGAGGATGCGGCCGACGAAGGGCGAGATCAGGAAGCTCTTCGCGTCCGCGCAGGCGATCGCCTGGGCGATGTCGAAGATCAGCGTGACGTTGGTGTCGATGCCCTCGGCCTGCAGCACGCGGGAGGCCTGGATGCCTTCCCAGGTGCCGGCGATCTTGACGAGGATCTTGTCGCGCGGGATGCCGTGCGCCTCGTAGGCGGCGATCACGGCGCGCGCCTTCTCCACCGTGGCGGCGGTGTCGAAGGAGAGGTCGGCGTCGACCTCGGTCGAGACGCGGCCCGGCACGAGGCGGGCGAGCTCGGCGCCGACGGCGACGGCGAGGCGATCGCCGATCGCGGCCACCACGGCCTCGCGCGAGCCGCCCCGGCCGCGGCCCCAGGCGATCGCGTCGGCGAGCACGGCCTCGTAGGCCGGCAGCGCGACGGCCTTCAGCACCAGGGTCGGATTGGTCGTGCAGTCCACCGGCTTCAGCCGGCGGATGGCGTCGATGTCGCCGGTGTCGGCGACCACCACCGTCATCGCCCTGAGCTGGTCCAGCTTGGAAACACCCATCCCGAACGTCCTCCCGATCGCGGCCCGCGCCGCCGTCCATCGTTTACCCGGGCAACACCTAGGCACGCCGGCGACAAAACGCAAGAACTATCGTTTTTGCAATTTCTTTCGTTAAATTGCGATGAATCACCCCGGCTCGGGGTTTCGCCGATCCCGCACTGCCCCGCCCGCGGAGACCGGTCCGTCGCCGCCCGCGCGTCAGCGCCCGCCGCGCCAGGCGGGGTCGCCGCCCGCCGCGGCCCAGGCGAGCGCGTCGGCGAGCCGGTCGTCGCCCCAGAACATCTCGCCGTCCTCGGTGACGAAGCTCGGCGCGCCGAAGATGCCGAGGCTGCGCGCCTCCTCGGTCTCCGCGCGCAGGCGCTCCTTGACCACCTGGTCGGTGCGGGCACGCGAGATCAGCGAGTCCGGTTCGAGCCCGAGGTCGGCGAGGAGACCGCCGAGCACGCGGTGATCGGAGATGTCGCGGCCGGCGCCGAACTCGGCCTCGAACACAGCCTTCGAGAAGGGCGCGACCCAGCCGTCGGCGACCCCGATGGTGGCGAGGCGGGCCGCGACGAGGCCGTTCTGCGGGAACGGCGTCGGCGTCACCGAGGGTAGGCCGCGGCCGCGCGCGATCCGTCCGACGTCGCGCCAGAGATAGCGGCCCTTGGCCGGGTAGAGGTTGAAGGGCGAGGTGTTCCAGCCCTGGTCGGCGAAGATCGGACCGAGCAGGAACGGGCGCCAGCGCACCGCCACGCCGGCGCCGGCCGCCACCTCGTCGACACGGGCGGCGGCGAGGCGGGAATAGGGCGAGGCGAACTCGTACCAGAAGTCCAGAACCGGCATCGGCCGCTCCACGATTCGCCCGGGGACAGGTTCGGGGCACAGGGCGGAATCTTCGCAGGCGCGGCGTGAAAAGGCGACACCCGATCGATCCGGCGGCGGTTCGGACGTCGGATTTCGCCATGGCGAAACGATGGCGGAACTGGAAACGCAATACCCCATGTTGCGCTGCGGCAGGAACATGGTTCTCCATGACAGGCTCGTGAACCTGGAATCGCGAAATCGTGTTCTCCGCACCGCTCGCGACCGCGTTGACGCCGAGGTCCGGACCGCATAGCTTCCACGCTGCCGGAGGGTTCCGGCCGCGACCCGACCACGACGGCGGGCCGCGATGATCAACGAAGCGCCACTGCGTTCCGTGGTGGTGTGCCTTTGCCGGAGGCAGCCATGCAGACGCGCTTTGCGACCGTAGCGATTCCCTCGCTCCACACGGATCGCCCGACGACGTCGGGCCTCGGGTGTCGAAAATCGATCCGAATGTGAAGCCCCGCGGGGCTCATCCGTCGAACCACCGATCGAAACCGACACCGTAACGACACGCCGCTCCGCTAGGCAGCGCGTGCGAAGAGGGACTTTCAGGACATGACCCGTTCGACCGTCGTCGAAGCCGCCGGCCAGGCGGTCGGCATCCTCGTTCCCGAGGAGAGCCGCTACCGCTTCGTGGCCGTCAAGTATCCCGTCTGGCAGCTGGACGGGACCACGTTCCCGTCGGCGGAGCTCGCCCGCGAGGCCGCCCAGGCGCTGATGGCGCGCAGCGCCGCCGCGCCGCAGCACGTCTGACCACGGGAGGAACCGGCCGCCCGCGGGCGTCCGGTCGGGGACTGGGCACGACACGAAAGAGGGGCGGTCCCGGCGGACCGCCCCTCTTCGTTTTCCGTTTCGCGTCCGCCCGATCAGGCCCGCTTGCGCGACGGCCCGACGTCGGGGAGGAAGGCGGTGAGCAGGCCGATCGCCGGCAGGAAGGCGACCACCTGGAACATGAAGGGCACCGAGGTGAGGTCGGCGAGTTCGCCGAGCGCCGCCGCGCCGATGCCGCCCATGCCGAAGGAGAGGCCGAAGAACAGGCCCGAGATCAGGCCGACCTTGCCCGGCACCAGCTCCTGGGCATAGACGATGATCGCCGAGAAGGCCGACGACAGCACGAGGCCGATCGCCACCGACAGCGCCACGGTGCCGTAGAGGCCGGCGTGCGGCAGCGCCAGCGTCAGCGGCAGCGCGCCGAGGATCGAGAACCAGATCACGAACTTGCGGCCGAAGCGGTCGCCGATCGGACCGCCGGCGATGGTGCCCGCGGCGACGGCGGCGAGGAAGACGAACAGGTAGATCTGCGCGTCCTTCACCGAGAGCTGGAACACCTCCATCAGATAGAAGGTGTAGTAGCTGGTCAGCGCCGCCATGTAGAAGAACTTCGAGAAGATCAGCGCGGCGAGGATGACGATCGAGCGGACCACCACCGCCTTCGACAGGCCGTGGCCGACGACCGCCGCGCCGCCGCGCCGGCGGGTCGGGTGGTCGCGGTACCAGAAGCCGACGCGGGTCAGGAGCACGATGCCGAACAGCGCCAGCACCGCGAACCACGCGACGTTGCCCTGGCCGCGGCCGAGGATGATCGCCGCGGCCGCGAGCGGGCCGATCGCCGAGCCGAAGTTGCCGCCGAGCTGGAACAGCGACTGCGCGAAGCCGTGCCGTCCGCCGGACGCCATGCGGGCGACGCGCGAGGCTTCCGGGTGGAAGATCGACGAGCCGATGCCGACGCAGGACACCGCCAGCAGCAGGAACGAATAGCTCGCCGCGGTCGACAGCATCACGAGGCCGACCAGCGTGAAGGCCATGCCGACCGGCAGCGAGAACGGCTGCGGCCGGCGATCGGTGACGATGCCGACGAAGGGCTGCAGGATCGAGGCGGTGAGCTGGAAGGCGAGCTGGATCAGGCCGATCTGGCCGAAGTCGAGGGCGAACTCGGTCTTAAGGATCGGGTAGATCGCCGGAATCACCGACTGCATCACGTCGTTCAGCATGTGGGCGACGCTGATGGCGATCAGGATGCTCAGGGCGGTTCCGTCGGCGGACGGCCGGCCCTGGTCGACGGGCGGCGCCGCGGCGCTGTCACTCATGATGGTCGAGGTCCTCGGAAGAAGGCAGGGGATCGGTGGTCGCCGACCGCCCCGCCCGGCGCGCACCGACGTTTTACGTATCAAAGGCCGGGCGCGCTCCCCAAGCAAATTCTCGTGCACGGTCGTCGGATCCGCCCTTGGCCGAACGTCCTCGTCGGAAGGGGCGAGGAGGAGGACGAGATGGCCTATGTCGACGGATTCGTGCTGGCGGTGCCGCGGGACCGCATCGAGGACTATCGTGCGCTCGCCGCGACCGCCGCGGCGGTCTGGAAGGAGCACGGCGCGCTCGCCGTGGTCGAGTGCGTCGGCGACGACGTGCCGGTCGGCGAGCTGACCTCGTTCCCGCGGGCGGTGCAGCTCGCCGAGGGCGAGGTGGTGGTGTTCTCCTGGATCGTCCATCCCTCGCGCGCCGAGCGCGACCGCATCAACGCCGCGGTGATGGCCGACGAACGCATCTCCAGGGACTTCGCGGCCCTGCCCTTCGACGCCAAGCGAATGATCTACGGCGGCTTCGACGTGCTGCTGGAGGTCTAGTCTCCCGACGGCGGGGCCGGCTGCGGCCAGCGCGCCAGCGCCTCGCGGCCGGCCTCCCGCAGTCCGTAGACGCCGCGCTCGATCCGTTCGAACCAGCCGTAGACGTCGTCGGCGAGGATCGTCGCGGCACGCGGGGCGATCGGCCTGAGGTCGCGCGGGCGGCGCGGGCCGGCGGCGAGCGCGGCGGCGCAGGCGAGCGCCTCCTGACGGTAGGCGGTCATCTGCGGCGTCCGCGTGCTCCCCCCGGCGACCGGGTCGCCGCGGCGGCGGCGGTGCTCGTCGACGAGGCGCGAGCGGCGCTTCGGGTCGCGCCGCGGGGTCGGGGCGGCCGGCGAGACCAGGATCTCGACGTCGCCGGTCGTGGCGATCCCGAGCAGGCCGAAGCCGAGCCGGCGGCAGAGGTTGCGGAAGCGCGGGTCGGCCTCGCGGCCGCGGCCCCGGCGCGACAGCGGGGCAGCGAGCCAGACCTCGTCGGCGGCGCCGGCGCGGTGGACGCCCTGCAGCACGAGTTCGAGATTGAAAGCGAGCTTGAGCTCGCCGATCACCACCACCGGCGGCTCGCCGGCGGCGACGGCGACCACGTCGCAGCCGCCGATCTCGCCCTTGACCTCGAAGCCGAGGCCCTCGAGGAAGCGCTTCACCGGCAGGTAGAGTTCGGTTTCCAAGATCGGGCGCCGCCCACGGGTTCGATTCGTCGCGGCGATGGTCCACCGGCCCGCCGCGGCGGGCAAGCGGGGGCGGAACGCTACTTGGCGAGCGCGCCGAGGTCGGCGTCGCGGATCAGGGCGCCGAGTTCGGGATCGTCGACGACAAGCGCGGCCTCGCCCTGCGGCAGCCAGGCGAAGCGGCGCTCGCCGCGTTCGGGGAAGTCGGTGTCGGCGCCGGCGGCGCGCAGCGGGAACACGTCGACGCGCAAGAGGCGGAAATGGTCGTCGAGCCGCTTCCAGTAGCGGTAGGTGCCGACGGGCCTACGGCCGACCCGGCCACGCACGCCCGCCTCCTCCCACGCCTCGACCGCGGCGGCCTTGGCGTCGGACTTGCCGCGCATCGGCCAGCCCTTCGGGATGACGGCGCGGCCGGTCTCGCGCGAGGACATCAGCAGGATCTCCGGCCCCGTCTCGGCGCCGCTGCGGTAGACCAGAGCGCCGACCTGCCGTACGCGACGCTTGCGGTGCTTCTTCTTTCCCATGCGTTCCCCCGGGGGCTTCGGACGTCGCTCCCCACGCGGTCCGGCACACGACGTTGTTCCCGTCGTCGCCCGGCTCGCCCGAAACCCACGAATATATATTTCGTTCGCCAACGAAAGCAATCCGCACCGATCCACGCTCGGTGCGAAGCGGACCCGTGGTCGGGGGCGGGATCAGCCGGCGGCGAGGCGAGTGCGCAGGGCGCGCTGCGCCATCATCCCGCAGACCAGTGCGCCGGCGACCCAGAGCCAGACGTATGCGTTGTCGATGAAGTGGCGCGGGTACATCGGGAAGAAGCCGAGGCGGAGCTTGGCGACGATGTGCGCCATCGGATTCCACTCGAGCAGGTCGCGGATGTAGATCGGCATGTACTCGGGGATGGCGAACACGGCGGCGAACAGGATCTGGCCGCGGCTGACGAAGCCCCAGATGGTCTGCCACAGCGGGAAGAACGGCTGGATCACCGAATTGACCATCCCGACACCGGCGCCGAGGGCGATCACCATCGCCATGCACTCGAGCGCCACCTCCATCCGGAACGGGATGGTGTACTTGGAGATGCCGAACACGCCGAGCGCCGCCAGCAACGTCAGGCTGACCACGGAGAAGGTGAACACCTCCCCGAGCGTCTTGGCGATGACGTTGTCGAGGATGGTGACACGCGGCAGCGCCCGGGCGCCGCGGTTCTGCTTCACGCCCGTCGCGCTCTTGGCGCTGATGGCGCGGAACAGCATCACCGGCACGATGCCGGTGGTGATGAACAGGAAGGTGCTGTCGCCGATTGGCGGCTGGTGGCTGATGATGCTGTGGATCGCCGACATGAAGGCGATCAGTCCCACCATCTCCAGGGCGTCGAAGAAATAGGCGAAGGCGAAGCGGCTGTTGCGGATGCGCATGTCGCGCATCATCAGGGCGGCGATCACCTTCGCCTGCCCCGCCGCTCCGACCTTGACCTCGTCCAGCACCGACATCCCGCGACCCCGTGCACACGGCGGCGACGGTGCGCAGCCTAGCACGGCGCCCCCGCCCGTTCACCCCGCCTTGGCGAGCATGCGGCGGAACCGGGCGATCGCCACCGCCAGGAACAACCCGCCGAGCCCCGCCATGACGACCATCTGCGGCCAGACGATGTCGAGCCCGGCGCCGCGGTAGAGGATCGCCTGGGCGAACTGCACGAAATAGATCGACGGCGAGGCGTGCATGGCGTCCTGGAGCAGCTGCGGCATGCTCTCCAGCGGCGTCATGGTGCCCGACAACAGCATCATCGTCACGAACACGGGGATCGCCAAGAGCGCGAACTGCGGCATCGACGAGGCGAGCGTCGCCAGGAGAATCCCGAGCGCGGTGGTGGCGAACAGGTAGATCGTGGTGCCCGTCAGGAACAGCGCCAGCGAACCGGACACCTCGACGCCGAGGCCGAGCTTCAACACGACCTCGATCGACAGCGCCACCGCCACCAGGATGACGAGGCCGTTGGCCCAGATCTTGGCGAGCGCGATCGCGGTCGGCGACACCGGCATCACCAGGAGGTGCTCGAGCGTCCCGTGCTCGCGCTCGCGCATCACCGCCGAGCCGACCAGCAGGATCGACAGGATGGTGATCGAGTTGATCACCTGCATCACGCCGTTGAAGCGGACGCCGTCGAGGTTGGGGTTGAAGCGGAAGCGCACCGCGGCGCGCACCGGCAGCGCGGTCGTCGCCTCGCCGGGGGCGAGGAAGGCAGCGACCTCGTCGGTCAGGATCTCCTGGAGATAGGCGACGCCGTTGCCGGCCTGGGCGATCGCGGTGGCGTCGACGCGGATCGCGACCGCCGGCGCACGGCCGGCCAGCACGTCGCGCTCGAAGTCGGGCGGGAACTCGACCACGAATGTGTGCCGTCCGGCGGCGACGTCGCGGTCGACGTCCGGGGCCTCGACCAGTTC
Source organism: Oharaeibacter diazotrophicus (assembly GCF_004362745.1). Taxonomy (NCBI): domain Bacteria; kingdom Pseudomonadati; phylum Pseudomonadota; class Alphaproteobacteria; order Hyphomicrobiales; family Pleomorphomonadaceae; genus Oharaeibacter; species Oharaeibacter diazotrophicus. Next base: position 514,612 of record NZ_SNXY01000009.1, read on the forward strand.
CGGCGCCTGGAAGAAGCGGTGCGGGATGGCGTCGACGAGCCGGGCGGTCAACTGGGAGCGGTCGCCGTCGACCACCGCGACCGCGGCGTTGGAGACCTCGAGCTTGACGCCGCGCGCCACCGTCACCACCGCCACCGACAGCGCGTAGACCACCAGCGCAAGCATGACGTAGTCGTAGCGCAGGCTCTGGAATTCCTTGAGGCCGAGGAAGAACACGTCCTTGAGGAAGCGCATGGCGGTCAGGGCTCCTGCTTCTTCAGGCGCAGGCAGGCGAGGCCGAGGAAACCGATGCCGAAACCGACCAGGGCGAGGTGGTTCGGCCAGAGGTCGGCGAAGCCGAGGCCCTTGGCGAAGGTGCCGAGCGAGATCGCCTGGAACCAGCCGGCCGGGAAGCCGTAGCCGATCAGCCGGCCGGCGCCCTCGATCGAGGCGACCGGGTACATGAAGCCGGAGAAGTTCACCGCCGGCAGCACCGACAAGATCGCCACCGCGAAGGTCGCCGCGACCTGCGTCGACACCACCGTCGAGACCAGCAGCCCGAAGGCGGTGGTGGCGAAGACACAGGCGACCGCCCCGGCGGCGAAGGCGGCGAGCGAACCGGTGAAGGGCACGCCGAAGACGAGCACCGCGGTCAGGAAGACCGCGACGATCTCGACGACGCCGACCGCGACATAGGCGAGCTGCTTGCCGAACAGGAACTCGGCCACCGAGGCCGGCGAGGCCTCGAGGTTGGCGATCGAGCCGATCTCGCGCTCGCGCACCACGCCGAGCGCCGTCATCATCGCCGGGATCAGCACCAGCACCAGCATGACCACGCCGGGGGTGATGGCGTTCACCGACAGGAAGGCCTGGTTGTAGAGGTAGCGCGGCCGGACCTCGATCGGCACGGCCGCCCCGGCCGCGCCCCCGGATGCGGCGCGCGCCTCGTCGACGGCCCAGGCGGCGACGAGACCCTGGACGTAGGCGCGCACGGTCTCGGCGCGGAAGGTGTTGGCGCCGTCGATCCAGAGACCGACCTCGGGCTTCTCGCCGGCGACGAGATCGCGGCCGAAGCCGGGCGGGATCGCCACCACCAGCCGGAGTTCGCCGTCGGCGAGCCGGCGGTCGACCTCGGCGTCGGACGCGATCGGCGGACGGGTCTCGAAATAGCGCGAGCCCTCGAAACTGCGCAGCATCGCCTGGCTCTCCGGCGAGCGGTCGCGGTCGAAGGCGGCGTAGGTCAGGTGCTCGACGTCGAAGGAGATGCCGAAGGAGAAGATCACCAGCAGGAACACGGGGATCGCCAGCGCGAAGACGAGGCGGACGCGGTCGCGCAGCAGTTCGAGGCCCTCGCGGCGGGCGAAGGCCCAGACGCGCCCGGCCGGTCCGGCGGCCGCGCCCGCCGAGGCCGTTGCCTCTCCGGTCGCGGTGGTCTCGACCGTCGGCGCGGTCGCCCCGGCCGCCTCGTCGGTGCCCGCCGCGGCCTCGGCGAGATAGGCGACGAAGGCCTCCTCGAGCGAGGGCGCCGCCCGCGAGGCCGTCAGCTCGTCGGGCGTTCCGACCGCCAGAACCCGGCCGCGGTGCATCAGCGAGATGCGGTCGCAGCGCTCGGCCTCGTTCATGAAGTGGGTCGAGACGAAGATGGTGACGCCGTCCTCGCGCGACAGCCGGACCAGCTGGCGCCAGAACATGTCGCGCGCCGCCGGGTCGACGCCCGAGGTCGGCTCGTCGAGGATCAACATGCGCGGCCGGTGCAGGCAGGCGGCGGCGAGTTGCAGGCGCTGGCGCAGACCGAGCGGCAGCCGCGCCGGCAGCTCGCCGGCGACCTCGGAAAGGTCGAAACGCTCGAGGCCGTCGCGGACGCGGGCGTCGATCTCGGCGGCCGGCACCCGGTAGAGCCGGGCGGCGAGCGCGAGATTGGCCGCGACCGTCAGTTCCTCGTAGAGCGAGAAGCCCTGCGACATGTAGCCGACATCGAGGCGGCTCTCGAGGTCGGCGCCGGCGACCGGCCGGCCGAACAGCTCGGCCCGCCCCTCGGTGGCTTCGAGCAGGCCGGTCAGCATCTTCATCGTCGTGGTCTTGCCGCAGCCGTTGGAGCCGAGGAAGCCGAAGATCTCGCCGGTGTCGATGCGGAAGCTGACGTGGTCGACCGCGGTGAAGTCGCCGAAGCGGCGGGTCAGGTCCTCGGCGACGATCGCCGGTGCGCCGTCCCGAACGGGCCGCGGCGGCACCACGAAGGGCTCGGCGGTGCCGTCGCCGCCGGCGCGGAGCTTGCGGTAGGCGGTCTCGAGGTCGCGGGCGCCGGCGCGGGCGAGCACCTCGGCGGTGTCGCCGGAGGCGATCACCCGGCCGGCGTCGATCGCGACCACCCGGCCGAAGCTCGCGGCCTCCTCCATGTAGGCGGTGGCGACGACGACCGTCATGCCCGGCCGGTCGGCGCGGATGGCGGCGACCAGCGCCCAGAACTGCCGGCGCGACAGCGGGTCGACGCCGGTGGTCGGCTCGTCGAGTACCAGCAGGTCGGGGTTGTGGACCAGGGCGCAGCACAGCGACAGCTTCTGCTTCATGCCGCCGGAGAGCTTGCCGGCGGGTCGGTCCGGGAACGGGTCGAGACCGGTGGCGCTGAGCAGGCGGCCGATCCGGGCCGTGCGCTCGGCGGCGGAGAGGCCGAACAGGCGGGCGTGGAAGTCGATGTTCTCGACCACCGTCAGCGTCGGGTAGAGGTTGCGTCCGAGGCCCTGCGGCATGTAGGCGATCCGCGCCGCCACCGCGCTCCGATGCGCCGCCGAGGCCATGTCGCCGCCGAGCACCTCCACCGAGCCGGCCTGGATCCGGCGCACGCCGGCGACCAGGCCGAGCAGGGTCGACTTGCCGACGCCGTCCGGCCCGATCACCGCGGTGGCGCTGCCGGCCGGAAGTTCGAGCGTCATGCCCTCGACCGCGACGGTGCGGCCGTAGCGGTGGACGAGGCCCGCGACGCGGACCGCCGGATCAGGAGCCGGCATCGGGCAGCCTCGGCGCCAGCCGCTCCGGCCAGGCGACGTCGGGACCGAGCCCGACGTAGGCGACGCCGGTGAGGCCGGCCTTGACGTAGTCGCGATAGCGCGCGAGCAGCTCGGGGGCGATGCCGACCTTGACGCGGTACATCAGCTTCTCGCGTTCGGCGGACGTCTCCACCGTCTTCGGCGTGAACTGCGCCTCGGCCGCGACGAAAGTCACCGTCGCCGGGATCACGTAGTCCGGGCCGGCGTCGAGCACGATGCGCGCCTCGCCGCCGAGGCGGACGCGGCCGACCGACGAGGTCGGCAGGAACACGGTCATCGAGACGTCCGTGAGGTCGAGCAGCGTGACGACGCGGCCGCCGGCGGCGACCACCTCGCCCGGCTGGACCAGCTTGTACTCAACGCGGCCGGCGATCGGCGCCGTCAGCACGAGGTCGGCGAGCACGGCGCGGATGCGCGCGACGTCGGCCTCGGCGACCTTGCGGGCGGCGTCGGCGCCGCCGACGGCGGCCTTGGCGGCGTCGACGGCGGCGGCGGCGACGTTGCGGGCGGCGAGGCGCTGGTCGGCCTCGGCCTGCGTGGCGAAATCGCGGTCGCGCAGTTCCTCCGAGCGCTTCAGCTGCACCTCGGCGAGTGCCAGTTCGGCCTCCCGGCTGGCGACCGCGGCGCGGGCCTGCGCAACGCCCTGGAACGCGCGCTCGACCTCGGCCTCGGCGGCGGCGAGTTCGGCGCGGGTCTGGACTTGGTCGAGTTCGGCGACGGGCGCGCCCTTGTCGAGGTAGTCGCCCTCGCGCACCGCGATCGTCGCGACGCGGCCGGCGAGCTTGGCGGAGACGTCGACGCGCTCGACCTCGATGCGGCCGTTGGCGACCGTGACGTTCTCGGGCAGTGCCTCGGCGCGGAGCGCGCCGGCGTGGCGCCAGCCGGCATAGCCGAGCGCCGCGGCCACGGCGACCACCGCGAGGACGACGGGGAGCTTCGACTTCATGCGGCGATCCGTGGGCGAGTGGCGGGGCGGCGAGCGGTGCGGACAACGACGACCGCTCCGCCCGCGCCGCGGGGCCGCGGCGGAGCCGACGTCCGTCCGCCTTCCTTTTCGCACTGCGGCAGACGGGACGGAAGCGCGAAAACCCCGCCCTCCGGATTGCTCCGGATGGGCGGGGCGCCGCGCTCGGGGGGAGAGGGAAGCGGGGCCGGCGATTGCTCAGGTCGCCGGCCCCGGAACGGGCGGTGCGGTCGAAGGCCCGGAAGACCGCGGGGGGCCCCGTCGCACCGTCCGCCATGGGCGATGTTACTGCAAGGTGCCGGTCAGGGTGCAGCTGACGATGAACTCGCCGACGGCCGCCGACTTCGAGGCGGTCACGGTGGCGCGCTGGGTCGCCAGCACCAGGTGGGTCATCTTGGTCTGGCCCTGGTAGCGGCGGGACGAGGCGTCCGACGAGAAGGAGGAGATCTGGACGTAGTTGGTGAGGCCGATCGAGGTGTTGTCGGCCTTGCGACCGCTGACGGAGATCGCGGAGATCGCCTGGTTGGTCGGCATGGTCACGACGCAGCCGGCGTCGGTGGCGATCAGCGTCTTGCCGGCGGGAACCGCCGTGAAGTTCAGCTCGCAGAAGGAGGTGTTGTCGCACACCTTCAGGACCCGCTCGGACCAGTAGGCGCCGGCGATGGTGGGGGCGGCCGTGGCGGCGGTGGCGGAGGCGACGAGGGCGGCGGCGGCGAGGGCGGCGAAGGACTTCATGGTCGGGTTCTCCTCTGGCTCCGGGACCGTTCTGCGCCGGCCCGTCGGTGAGGAGAGTTCTACGGCGCCCGTGTTTCGGTCCGCGGACGCGGATCGGCGCCGTTCCGTTTCGTTTGTTTCAGGTTTGAGGCGGCGGATCGAAAGCCGGATGAAACGTCACGCGTCCCGCGAACGGCGGTCCGGACAGCGGCAATGCCAGAACATGGCCGTCGGGTACGCCGGCGACGACGAGACCGGAACCGGCCGAGAAACCGAAGCGGCCGTAGTAGGCGGGATCGCCGACCAGCACGCAACCGGCGGCTCCGGCCGCAAGCAACCGATCGAGAGCGGCCCGGACCAGGGCGGAGCCGACGCCGCGACGCCGGAGGTCGCGCCGCACCGCGAGCGGGCCGAGCCCGGACCAGCCGCGATCGGCGCCGTCGATCGCCACCGCCGACACGGCGACCTGCCCCGCGAGGCCGGCCTCGTCCGACGCGACAAGCGAAACGTCGAGCGCGCCGGCGGCGCGCAGCCGCTCCACGATCTCGGCCTCGTAGCCGCAGGCGTAGGGCATGTCCGAGAAGGCGTCGGCGATCAGGCGGGACATCGCCGCCGCGTCCTCAGGCCGCTCGTCGCGGATCTCCATCACCGGCCCCTCCTCAGAGCGGGTCGCCGTCGACGATCTCGACGGCGGCGGCGGTGCTGTTGCCGATGGTGCAGATGCGGTGCGCCTCGGCGATCAGCGCCGCCCGCTCGGATTCGGCGAGGTCGCCGGCGATGCCGAAGCGGCAGACCTGGCGCGCGATCCTGGACGGCGCGTCCGCCGCCTTCTCGCCGGTGACCTCGACCCGGACCTCGCCGATCCGGTCTGCGAGGCCGAGGTGGCGGGCGGCGATGCGGACGCTGAGCGCGAGGCAGCCGGCGAGCGCGGCGTCGAACAGTTCCAACGGGTTGAGCCCCGGCATCGACGGCGAGCCGGCGAGCACGGCGGTGGCGCCGGAGACGGCCGCGAGCGAGCCGCGGCCCGACGGTTCGACGACGGCGGCGACGCCCATCGGGCGCTGGCGGACGGTGGCCACGGCGGATGCTCCTCGGCGGACGCGGGGCCGCCATCCTTCGCGGAGAGCGGTCCCGCTGTCCAGCGCCGTCCAGGCGGAGGGCCGGGACGGCGCCGGATCGGCGTCACTCAGCGGCGGCTTCCTCCTTCGCCGGACGTCCGCCGACGGTGCCCTCCGCCCCGGCCTCGTCGCCGAGGTCGAGGAAACCACCGGTCTGGCGGGCCCACAGGCCGGCGTAGAGACCGCCGCGGGCGACGAGTTCGGCGTGGGTGCCGGTCTCGACGATGCGGCCCTTGTCCATCACCACCAGCCGGTCCATCCGCGCGATGGTGGAGAGGCGGTGGGCGATGGCGATCACCGTCTTGCCGGCCATCAGCGTCTCGAGGCTCTCCTGGATCGCGGCCTCGACGTCGCTGTCGAGGGCGCTGGTCGCCTCGTCGAGCACCAGGATCGGCGCGTTCTTGAGGAGGACGCGCGCGATCGCGACGCGCTGGCGCTGGCCGCCGGACAGCTTGACGCCGCGTTCGCCGACGTGGGCGTCATAGGCGGTGCGGCCGCGGGCGTCGGCGAGGTCGACGACGAAGTCCGCGGCATGGGCGAGTTCGGTCGCCTCGACCATCTCGCCGTCGGTGGCGTCCGGCCGGCCGTACTTGACGTTCTCGCGGATCGAGCGGTGCAGCAGCGAGGTGTCCTGGGTGACGACGCCGACGGCGGCGCGCAGGCTCTCCTGCGTCACCGCCGAGACGTCCTGGCCGTCGATCAGGATGCACCCGCCCTCGAGGTCGTAGAGGCGCAGGAACACGTTGACCAGCGTCGACTTGCCGGCGCCGGACGGACCGACCACGCCGATCTTCTCGCCCGGCCGGATCGTCAGCGTCACGCCGTCGAGCGCGCCCTTGGACCGGCCGTAGTGGAAGTGGACGTCCTCGAAGCGGATCTCGCCGCCGGTCACCGCGAGCGGCTTCGCCCGCGGCGCGTCGACCACGGTGTGCGGCCGGGCGATGGTGGTGATGCCGTCCTGGACGATGCCGACGTTCTCGAACACGCCCTGCACCTCCCACATGATCCAGCCGGACATGTTGATGATGCGCACCACGAGGCCGCCGACCAGGGCGATCGCGCCGGTGGTGATCGAGCCCGTCTGCCACAGCCAGATCGCCAGCGCGCCGACCACCGTGACCAGCACGCTGTTGATCACCGAGATGGTGGTGGTCATCTGGGTGATCAGGCGCTGCTGGGCGAAGAACACCGCGGTGTGGTCCTCGAGGGCGGTGCGGGCGAAGTTGTCCTCGCGCTCGGCGTGGGCGAACAGCTTGACGGTGTGGATGTTGGTGTAGCTGTCGACGACGCGGCCGGTCAGCAGCGAGCGCGCCTCGGAGATCTCCTCCGACGCCTTCTTGGTGCGCGGCACGAAGTGGCGCAGCACCACGACGTAGAGCACCACCCAGACGATCAGCGGCAGGGCGAGGCGCAGATCCGCCTCGGCGAACAGCACCAGCGCCGACACGGTGTAGAGCACCACGAACCACACCGCGTCAGTGACCTGGACCACCGACTCGCGCAGCGACGGGCCGGTCTGGATCACCTTGGTCGCGACGCGGCCGGCGAAGTCGTTGTTGAAGAAGGCGATCGACTGCCGGAGCACGTGGCGGTGGTTCTGCCAGCGGATCAGGTTGGTGAAGGACGGCGCGATCGCCTGATGGGTCAGGAGGTCGTGCAGCATGGTGAAGAACGGCCGGCCGATCAGGATCACGGCCGCCATCCACAGGAAGTCGGTGCCGTGCTCGGCCCACAGCCGGTCGGGCGTCGTCGTGTCGAGAATGTCGACGATGGCGCCGATGTAGCGGAAGATCGACACCTCGATCAGCGCCACGAACAGGCCCACCACCATCAGCGCCGCGAACAGCGGCCAGACCTGGCGCAGGTGGTGCCAGTAGAAGCCGCCGAGCGTCGCCGGCGGCGCGCCGGGCGGATGGGGACGGAACGGGTCGACCAGTTGCTCGAAGAAGCGGAACATCGGGAGAATCCGGAAACGCGGGCCACCCGGCGGGTCGCGACGTGCGCGCTCCGGCCAGGGCGGTTCGGGGGATGAAAGGGACGAAGGGCGGGACCTGCGCACCGCCCGAGCGGCCATCGGGCCTCTCGCGGGCGGTCGCGGCGACGTCAGACGATACGACGTCGGAAGAAAATGCGTCCGTGGGCCATCGCGCCCCCTCGAAACGGTCGGCCGGCACGGGTGGCCGGCGCAGTTCGGCAAGCTAGCCAGCCGCGGCGTTCCGTTCAACTCCCTTTCTCCGACGGCCCCGCATTGCCGAGGCCGGCCCGGGACCGATAGGATCGCGCCGATGGGCATCCCTCGGCGTCGATGCCGGCGGATTCGGGGTCTGGGCGGAGAGAGATGATCGCGAACGCGTGGCTGCGCCGGTTGGTCTGGCGCCTCGGTCGACGTCTCTACGTCGCCGCACGCGGCGAGCCGAGCCGCAACGACCCCGCCGAGAACGGCGAACTCCACCTCGCCGCCCGCGTCGTCGCCGCCAACGCGGCGGTGCCGGTGCTCGCGGTCCTCGACGTCGGCGCCAACGTCGGCGACTGGACGGTGCCCTTCGTCGCCGCGCTGCCGGCCGAGCGCCGCCGTCGCGACCGCCTCGCCCTGCACCTGTTCGAGCCGACGCCGACGGTGCGCGCCGAACTGGCGGCCCGGCTCGCGGCCGCCGGGATCGCCGATCTCGTCACGCTGCACGCCGCCGCGGTGTCGGACACCGCCGGCACCGCCGAGTTCGCCATCATGAGCGACACCGGCGGTACCAACACCCTCGCCCTCGACGACGGCGTTCGTCGGGAGGCCCGCGCGGTCATGGCTGTCGAGATGGTCACGCTCGCCGACGCCGTCGCGGCGGCCGGGCTCGAGCACGTCCACCTCGTCAAGGTCGACGTCGAGGGCCACGACCTCGCGGTCCTGCGCGGCGCACGGCCGCTGCTGGCGCAGGGCGCGGTCGACGTCGTGCAGTTCGAGTACAATTTCCGCTGGATCCCCTCGCACGCCGTCCTGCGCGACGTCTTCGCCCTCGTCGAGGGTCTGCCTTACAGCGTCGCCCGCGTCATGCCGGACCATCTCGAGGTGTTCGAGGCCTGGCACTTCGAGCTCGAGCGCTACTTCGAGGCCAACTACGTCCTGGTGCACGAGCGCGCCCTCGGCTGGTTCGACGCCCGCCACGGCCGCTTCGACGTCTCCAACACCTACGCCTGACCGCGGCGCCCGCCACCGCCCGGCCCTCTTTCGGCCTCAAAGCACGGGGAACACTCCGCCGCGTCGACGATGGACCGGGGGCCGGCGGACCGATGAAGCTCAGCTACCGCTCCCGGCTGACCCTCGTCATCTCCGCCCAGGCGTTCGTCTTCGTCGTCGCCTCCGCCGCGCTCTACGCGGCGACGCCCTCGAAGGACAGCCTCGAGACCGTCTACATGGCGACCCAGGCGATGATCACGGTCTTCACCGTGATCGGCATCGCCTACGCCTCCTACGGCGCCCACCGCGCCATCTCGGCCAACCGGGTCGCCGAGACGATGAAGTTCATGGACGCCTACATGAACCCGCAGTTCCGCGCCGCGGAACGCTTCGTCATGCACCGCTTTTCCTACCACGACGAGATCGCCCGCCTGCCCGAGCAGACCGACATCTACAATTTCGAGGCGGCGCAGACGATCCTGCAGCGCAAGGTCGTGCTCGAGGGCGACAGCCTCGACCCGATCCGCATCGAGACCAAGCTCGCCTCGGCGATCTCCGCCGTCTGTTCCTTCTACGATCGCGTCGGTATCCTCGCCGCCGCCGGCATCCTCGACACCGACGTCCTGTTCATGTTCATCGGCAAGGACATCGTCACCTGCTGGGACAACATCGTGCCTCTGGTCTACGCCATGGACCTCTACCGCCGCCGCCAAGATCGCGCCTTCGAGGAGCAGGGCCTCGCCGCCTTCCGCAGCCCCTATTCCTCCGGGTTCTACTTCCTCGCCAAGGCCGCGCGCGAGTGGATCGCGCCGCCCTACCAGGACCAGCTCGTCTACCGCGACAAGGACCGGATGTACCGCCGGATGGAGAAGCGCTCCGCCCGGATGGCGAGCCGGCCGCCGCGCCGGACCACGCGCACCGTGCCGGTGACCGGGCCGGTCCGCCCGATCGGTCCGGCCGGCGACGGCAGCCCGACCTGAGGTCCGCGCCGATGCCGATCCTGGCGCTCTACCAGCCCGACATCCCGCAGAACACCGGCACGCTGCTGCGTCTCGGCGCCTGCCTCGGCGTCGAGGTCCACGTGATCGGGCCGACCGGCTTCGACCTGTCCGACCGGGCGCTGCGCCGCGCCGGCATGGACTATCTCGAATCCGCCGCCCTCGTCCGCCACGTCGGCTGGGACGCGTTTCGCGCCGCGACGACCGCCGCCGGCCGCCGCCTCGTGCTGGCGACCACCCGCGCCGACCTTCCCTACACCGCCTTCCCGTTCGCCGCCGACGACGTCATCCTGCTCGGACGCGAGAGCGCCGGCGTGCCCGACGCGGTGCACGCGGCCGTCGACGCCCGCGTCACCATCCCGATGCGGCCGGGCCTGCGCTCGATCAACCTCGCCCTTGCGGGGGCGATGATCCTCGGCGAGGCCCTCAGACGGACGGGCACCGGACCGGCACCGTCGACAAGCGGGGCCGATCCGTCCTAAAGCGACGGGAAACCGGAGGAACGCCCATGCCACAGTCCGCGCTCGCCGCCACGAGCCTGCCCGAGGGCCTCGAGGACAAGAAGGCCGCCGCCGCAGCGTGGTTCGCCCAGCTGCGCGACCGCATCTGCGCCGCCTTCGAGGCGATCGAGGATGACCTCGTCGGCCCGCTCGACGACCGTCCGGCCGGCCGCTTCGTCCGCCGGACCTGGGAGCGCACCGACCATTCCGGTGCCAAGGGCGGCGGCGGCGAGATGTCGATCCTGCACGGCCGGGTGTTCGAGAAGGTCGGCGTCCACGTCTCCACCGTCCACGGCGAGTTCGCGCCCGAGTTCCGCGGCCAGATCCCCGGCGCCTCGGAGGACCCGCGCTTCTGGGCGAGCGGCATCTCGCTGATCGCCCACCTGCAGAACCCCAACGTGCCCGCCGTGCACATGAACACGCGCATGGTCGTCACCACCCGCCAGTGGTTCGGCGGCGGCGCCGACCTGACGCCCGTGCTCGACCGTCGGCGCACCCAGGAGGATCATGACACCGTCGCCTTCCACGCCGCCATGCGCGCGGCCTGCGCGGCCCACCCGCACGTCGACTACGGCCGCTACAAGGCCTGGTGCGACGAGTATTTCTACCTGAAGCACCGCCAGGAGATGCGCGGCGTCGGCGGCATCTTCTACGACTACCTGCATTCCGGCGGCTGGGACGGCGACTTCGCCTTCACCCGCGACGTCGGCCTCGCCTTCCTCGACGTCTACCCCCGGCTCGTACGCGCCAACATGGCGACGCCCTGGACCGAGGCCGACCGCGACGAACAACTGATCCGCCGCGGCCGCTACGTCGAGTTCAACCTGCTCTACGACCGCGGCACCATCTTCGGCCTGCGGACCGGCGGCAACGTCGACAGCATCCTCTCCTCGATGCCGCCGCTGGTGAAGTGGCCGTGACGCCCTCCCCTCCCCCCGAACACGGATGGACGGTGCCGCGGCGCCGTGATGGGATGGCCCGGACGGGTGGGAGGACGACGATGCGGACGGCTGTTCTGGCGGTACTCTTCGCGGTGACCGCGCTCTCGGCGACGGTGCCGGCCTTCGCCGGCGACGACCGGCTCGACCACTATTGCGCCCGGCTCGGCCGGGACGACCACTTCAACTCCAACGGCCAGCGGCTCGACAATCCCGCCGCGATCATCCGGCAGGACCGCGCCAACTACCACGCCTTCGGCGTGCGCGACGACGAGGACGAGGACGACGTATTCTTCCGTTCCAAGGCCAACCGCGCGCTGCTGGAAGCGATGCTGCGCAACGGCCGCGCCAGCAAGGCGGTGCGCGCCGAGATCGTCAACTCGACTCCCGTGATCTGCGTCGACATCTACGAGGACTTCGTGAACGTCGAGCTGCAGTGAGGGACTGGAACGGCAGGTTCAGCCGCCGTCGATCGGCGGCACACGAGTGAAATCGCTCGCGATCCAGGCGTCCTCGAGCGCCTTCAGCCGCGCACCGAGCGCCGGGCCCGGCGCCATGCCCGCCGCGACGAGGTCGCGGCCGCCGAGCGGGAAGACGGGGGCTGGCCAGTCGCGCGCGATCGCCAGCGTCGCGGGTGCCGGGGTGCCGGCGCGGGCGGCGGCGAGGACGATCGCACCGGCGACGACCGCGTTGCCGGCACGGTAGACGGCGAGGCGCACGGCGTCCGGATCCGGATCCGGTCCGAGCCGCTCGGCCCAGGCGGCGAGCGCGGCGAGACGGTCGCGCTCGGCGTTGGCGAGGCGGAGGCGGTCGGCGACGGCCTCGGCATCGGCGGGCGCGTCGAGCGCGACGGCAGCGGTCGGCAGCATCGGATCGGCCGGGAGACCCGCCGCGGCGGCGAGTGCGAGGGCGCGGGCGAGGCGCTCCGGACGGCCGGGCCGGCCGAGCACGTGGGCGAGCACGCCCGTCTCCGCCATCAGCGCGATCGTCTCCGCCGCCCGCGGCGCCACCACCAGCTTGCGCCATTCGGCGCCGATCCGCTCGCGCGACAGCCGATCCAGTCCGGCGCGGAGGTCGACGCAGGCGGCGAGCGCCGCGGCGTCCGGCGCGCCGCGGCCGTAGCGGGCGTGGAAGCGGAAGAAGCGGAGGATCCGGAGATAGTCCTCGCGGATGCGGTCCTCGGCCCGGCCGATGAAGCGTACGCGGCCGGCGAGGGCGTCGGCGATGCCGCCGGTCGGATCGTGGAGCGTACCGTCGGGATCGACGTAGATCGCGTTCATCGTGAAGTCACGGCGGCCGGCGTCCGCGGCCCAGTCGCCGGTGAAGGCGACGACGGCACGGCGGCCGTCGGTCTCGACGTCGGCGCGCAGCGTCGTCACCTCGAAGGGGGTGCCGTCCGCGACCACCGTGACGGTGCCGTGCTCGATCCCGGTCGGGATCGCCTTCAGGCCGGCGGCGACGGCGCGCGCGGACACCACCTCCGGCCGGGCGGTGGTGGCGACGTCGACGTCGGCGACCGGCTCGCCCATCAGCGTGTTGCGCACGGCGCCGCCGACGACGCGGATCCGGTCGCCCTCGACACAGAGGGCGGCAGCGACGGCGCGGAAGGCGGGATCTTGCAGGAAGGCGGCGTCGATCCGCGTCGGCGCTGCGGTCATGCGAAGACCTGCTCGTAGAAGAGGCGCAGGATGCCGGCGGTGACGCCCCAGATCCGCCGCCCCTCGAAGGGCATGGCGTAGTAGCGCCGCTCGGCGCCGCGCCAGGGCCGGCTCTCGATCAGATGGTTGGTCGGCGTCATCAGGAAGGCGAGCGGCACCTCGAAGACGTCGGCGACCTCGTCCGGGTTGGGCTCCAGCGGCGCGTCGGCTTCGACGAAGGCGACGACCGGGAAGATGCGGTAGCCGGAGTTGGAGACGTAGGGGTCGAGCAGGCCGAGCGGGTGGACGAGGCGGCGGTCGAGCCCGACCTCCTCCTCCGCCTCGCGCAGCGCCGCGGCGACCGGGCCGTCGTCGGTCGGATCGATCTTGCCGCCGGGCAGCGCGATCTGGCCGGCGTGCGAACGCAACTGGTCGGTGCGCCGCGTGAGCAGCAGCGACACGCCCTCGGCGCGCTCGAACAGACCGATCAGCACGGCGGCGTCGCGCAGCGTCAGCCCCGCCATGAATTCCGAGAGCGACGGGTCGATGGCGGCGTCGCCGGCGTGGAAGCGCGGCGCGAGGTCGCGCGCGGCGAGCCCGTGCAGCCGGTCGCGGCGGGCGCGGACGCCGGCGGCGGTGAAGGCGTCGAGGTCGCCGCTCACGCCGACGCCTCCGCGGGCAGCCGGTGGAACACGCCGCCGGCGAAGACGCCGAGGTCGTCGCCCCGGGTCTCGACCAGGTCGGCGATCTCGTGCAGCAGCGGCCGGGTCAGCCGCGCCTCGAGGCCGGCGCGGACGTGGACGTAGGGCACGAGGCCGCCGCGCTCGTCGAGGGCGAAGCGGATCGCGTGGTCCGGCCCGGCCTCGACGAGGTCGCCGACGTTGGTGCGGAAGGTGATCCGGCGCGCCGCGCCGTCGCCCTCGGCGTGCATTTCCACCGCCAGGAACGGCACGTCGGCGACGCGGATGCCGACCTTCTCCACCGGCGTCACGAGGACATAGCGGCCGTCCTCCAGCCTGAGCACACCGGCGAACAGGCGCACCAGCGCCTCGCGGCCGATCGGCGAGCCCATGTAGTGCCAGCGCCCCTCGCGGTCGATCGCCATGTCGATGTCGCCGCAGAACGGCGGGTTCCAGCGCTCGACCGGCGGCCTGCGGCCATCGGGCGCGGCCCGCGCGACCAGCGCCGCCAACCCGCCGACGTCGCCCCGTCCCGCCCGGTCGTCCGCCTCGTCCATCGCCGATCCGCCTTCGTTCCGCCGCCTCCGGCGTTCACGACCCCGTGACGACGTGGCCACGCCGAGGTCCGAATTCGCGGCCCTCCTGGTCGAAAGACGTCTCCGGTCCATGTAGGGTCGCGAGGGGATGGGATGCGCCGCGCCGCCGAAGATGTCAAACTCGCGGGCGATGCCAAGGAGAGGACCGGTCGACGATGAGTGCAGCGGCAACCCTCGGGACGGCGGAGATGGACGCGATCGTGGCCGAGGCCGAGGTGGCGGTCGGCCGGATCGCCGCGGCGCGCGCCGCGATCGCCCGGGTCATCTTCGGCCAGGAGAGCGTGGTCGACCGCGCGCTGGTCACGGTGCTCGCCGGCGGCCACGGCCTGCTGGTCGGCGTGCCCGGCCTCGCCAAGACCAAGCTGGTCGAGACCATGGGCACCGTGCTCGGCCTCTCCGAGCGCCGAATCCAGTTCACGCCCGACTTGATGCCCTCGGACATCCTCGGCTCGGAGGTGCTCGAACAGGCCGCAGACGGCAGCCGCGCCTTCCGCTTCCTGCGCGGCCCGATCTTCGCGCAACTGCTGATGGCCGACGAGATCAACCGCGCCAGCCCGCGCACCCAGTCGGCGCTGCTGCAGGCGATGCAGGAACGCCACGTCACCATCGCCGGCCAGCGCCACGACCTGCCCGAGCCCTTCCACGTGCTCGCGACCCAGAACCCGCTCGAGCAGGAGGGCACTTATCCGCTGCCCGAGGCCCAGCTCGACCGCTTCCTGCTCCAGATCGACGTCGACTATCCCGACCGCGACAGCGAGCGCCGCATCCTGCTCGAGACCACCGGTGCGGCCGAGGCGCGGGCCGAAGCGGTGCTGACCGGTCCGGAACTGATGCGCCTGCAGCAATTGGTCCGCCGGGTGCCGGTCGGCGAGAAGGTGGTCGAGGCGATCCTCGACCTCGTTCGCTCCGCCCGTCCCGAGAGCGGCGTCGGCCGCCACGCCGACCGCATCGCCTGGGGCCCCGGCCCGCGCGCCAGTCAGGCCCTCATGCTGACGGTGCGCGCCCGCGCGCTGATGCAGGGCCGGCTCGCGCCCTCGATCGACGACGTCCGCGCGCTCGCCGAGCCGGTGCTGCAGCACCGCATGGCGCTGACCTTCGCCGCCCGCGCCGAGGGCGTGCGGGTGCGCGACGTCGTCGCCGACCTCGTCGGGAGGATCGCCTGACCATGGCCGACCCGACGCGGATCGAGCCACGCGTCACGCCGGCGCTCACCGCGTCGGCCCGCTCGCTCGCCGCCGCGCTCCCCGATCTGCTGGTCGAGGCGAAGCAGGTCGCCAACACCGTCGCGGCCGGCTGGCACGGCCGGCGCCGCGCCGGCGGCGGCGAGGATTTCTGGCAGTTCCGCCCGTTCCAGTTCGGCGAGCCCGCCCGCTCGATCGACTGGCGCCGCTCCGCCCGCGAGGACGGCCACCTGTTCGTGCGCGAGCGCGAGATGGAGAACGCCCACACGGTCTGGCTCCACGTCGACCTGTCGCCGTCGATGAACTTCCGCTCGGGCCTCGCGCCGGTGGTCAAGCGCGACCGTGCCGTTCTGGTCACGATCGCCCTCGCCGAGTTGCTCGCCCGCTCCGGCGAGCGCATCGGCCTCCTCGGCCACGGCCGGCCGCTCGCCTCGCGCAGCGCCGCCGAACGGCTCGCCTCGACGCTCGCCCACGTCGAGGGCGAGGCGGCGCGGCCGGATCTCTCCGCGGTGCGGCGGCTGCACGAGGTCGTCATGGTCGGCGACTTCCTCGATCCCGCCGACGACGTCGCCGCCGATCTCGGCCGGCTCGCCGCCACGGGCGCGCGCGTCCACCTCGTCCAGGTGATGGACCCGGTCGAGGAGACCTTCCCCTTCGTCGGCCGCACCGAGTTCCGCGACCCCGAGACCGGCGGCCGCGTGACCGCCGGGCGCGCCGAGGCTTGGCGCGCCGGCTACGTCGCCGCCCTCGTCCGCCACCGCGACCGCCTGCGCGCCGCCATGCGGCTGCCGGGCTGGAGCTTCGCGGTCCACCACACCGACCGGCCGCCGACGGAGGCGCTGCTCGCCCTGCACGGCCGGCTCGCCGCCGGCGGCGCGCTCGCGGCCGGCCCCCGGGAGATCCCGACGTGACCGGACTGCCCCTCGCCTTCGCGACGCCCTGGGTGCTGGTCGGCCTCGCCGCCCTGCCGGTGCTGTGGTGGCTGCTGCGCGTGACGCCGCCGCGGCCGGAGACGGTGACCTTCCCGCCGCTGCGCCTGCTCGCCGAGGTCCGCGTCGAGGAGGAGACCCCGGCGCGCACGCCGTGGTGGCTGACGGCGATCCGCCTCCTCGCCGCCGCCGCGGTGATCTTCGCCCTCGCCGGGCCGGTGTTCCGCCCCGCCGCCGACCGGCTGACCGGCACCGGGCCGGTCTGGCTGATCGTCGACAACGGCTTTTCCGCCGCGCCCGACTGGGCGGCGCGGCTGCGCACCGCCGAGACGGTGATCGACGGCGCCCGCGAGGCCGGCCGCACCGTCGTGCTGGTCGCCACCGCCGATGGCACCGACGCCGACGTGGTCGCCCGGACCGCCGACGACGCCGCCCGCCGCCTCGCCGCCGTCGGCCCGCGGGCGTGGTCGCCGGACCACGGCGCCATCGTCGCCGCCCTCCAGCGCACCGCCGAGGCGGCCCGGCCGGGCGACGTGATCTGGATCGCCGAACCCGCCGACGACGGCTCGGCCAAGGCCTTCGCCGCCAGCCTCTCCGCGCTCGCCGCCGGCGCCGAGATCGTGCTCGCCGGCGCCGATTCGACGCCGCCGCCGGCGGTCGTCGCCGTCGCCCACGACGGCACCGGCATCGCCGCCACCGTCCGCCGCATCGACGGCGCGACGCCGGCGACCGGCACCGCCCGCGCCGTCGACCGCCGCGGCCGCCTGCTCGACGAGCGCCCCTACGCCTTCGACGGCGCGGCGACCGAGACCTCTGTCCGCTTCGAGCTGCCGCTCGAGCTCCGCAACGAGATCGCCCGCGTCGAACTCGCAGGCGCCGAGTCGGCGTCCGCGGTGCAGTTGCTCGACGACCGCTGGCGCCGCCGCACCGTCGGACTGATCTCCGGCGTCGGTGGCGACCGGGCGCAGCCGCTGTTGTCGCCGACCTACTATCTCACCAAGGCGCTGCTACCCTTCGCCGACATCCGCGAGCCGCGCTCGCCGGCGGTCGACGCCGCCGTCAAGGGCTATCTCGACGAGAGGGTCGCCGCGATCGTGATGGCCGACGTCGGCACGCTCTCCGGCGACACCGCGGCCGCGGTGCGCAGCTTCGTCGAGCGCGGCGGCGTGCTGATCCGCTTCGCCGGTCCCCATCTCGCCGCCGGCGAGGACGACTTCGTGCCGGTGCCGCTGCGCCGCGGCGGCCGCACCCTCGGCGGCAGCCTGTCGTGGGAGAAGCCGCAGGCCCTCGCCGGCTTCTCCGAGGCCGGCCCCTTCGCCGGCTCGGTGGTGCCGTCCGACGTCACCGTCGAGCGGCAGGTGCTGGCCGAGCCGTCGCCGGACCTCGACCGCTTCACCTGGGCGAGCCTCGCCGACGGCACGCCGCTGGTCACCGCTCGCCCGGTCGGCGGCGGCTGGCTGGTGCTGTTCCACGTCACCGCCGACACGACGTGGTCGAACCTGCCACTGTCCGGCGCGTTCGTGGAGATGCTCCGCCGCACCGTCGCGCTCGGCCATGCCGGCGGCTCCGCGACCTCCGCGGCGGCCGTCCAGGGCACCGAGGTGACGCTGCCGCCGATGACCGTGCTCGACGGCTTCGGCCGCTTCACCACGCCGCGCGCCGACGTCCGCGGCCTGCCCGCCCGCGCCGCCGCCACGGTGCTCGCCTCCCGCGACACGCCGCCCGGCCTCTACGGCGGCGAGGACGCCTTCCGTGCGGTGAACCTGATGCGCCCCGACACGCCCTACGTCCGCCTCGACGCCTCGGCCCTCGCCGGCGCCGCCCGCGCGCCGCTCGCCGCCGAGGCCGGCACGCGGCTCGGGCCGTGGCTGTTCGTGCTCGGCTTCCTGCTGCTGGTGGTCGACGCCCTCGCCGTGCTGGTGCTGGTCGGCGGCGTCCGCCTGTTCGCCGGCCGCCGCCCGGCCACCGCGACGGTCGCCGTCGTCGCGCTGGCCGCCGCGCTCGCCGCCGGCCTGCCCGCGGACGGGGCGCGGGCGCAGGGCACGCTGTCGCCGGAGGACCAGAAGCTGCTCGACGCCGTCTCGGTGACCCGGCTCGCCTATGTCGAGACCGGCGACGCCACCGTGGACGAGGCGAGCCGCGCGGGCCTCTGGGCGCTGACGCGCTATCTCTCCGCCCGCACCGCCCTCGAGGCGGGCCGGCCGATGGCGCTCGATCCGGAGAAGGACGAGCTGTCGGTCTATCCGCTGATATACTGGCCGGTCGACCCGGCCGTGCCGGCGCCGAGCCGGGCCGCGATGCAGCGCGTCGAGGCCTTCATGAAGTCCGGCGGCACGGTGCTGTTCGACACCCGCGACCAGTTCGACGTCGTGCCCGGCTCGGATTCCAGCCCGGCGCAGGTGCGGCTGCGCGAGATGCTCGCCGGCGTCGACGTGCCGCCGCTGGAGCCGGTGCCGGCCGACCACGTGCTGACCAAGGCGTTCTACCTGATGAACGACTTCCCCGGCCGCTACGTCGGCTCGCCGCTCTGGGTCGAGGCGACCCGCCCGGCCGACGAGGAGGCCGCCGACGAAGGCGGCGACGTCCGCCCGGTGCGCGCCGGCGACGGCGTCTCGCCGATCCTGATCACCGGCAACGACTTCGCGGGCGCCTGGGCCGCCGACGACAACGGCAGCTTCCTCTATCCCGTGGTGCCCGGCGAGCCGCGCCAGCGCGAATTCGCCCTGCGCGCCGGCGTCAACATCGTGATGTACACCCTGACCGGCAACTACAAGGCCGACCAGGTCCACGTGCCCGCCCTGCTCGAGCGGCTGGGCCAGTGAGGACCGCCCCTTGACCTGGACGCTCTCCTTCGACCCGTTCCTGCCCTGGTGGGCGCTCGCCGCCGCCGGTGTGCTCGCGCTCGTGGTGGTGGCCTTCGGCGTCCATCGGCGCATCAAGGGTGCGTTCACCCGCGGTCTCGCCCTCGCCCTATTGCTCGCCGCGCTGACCGACCCGTCCCTGGTCGAGGAGCAGCGCGCCCCGCTGAAGAGCGTCGTCGCCGTGGTCGCCGACCGCAGCGCCTCGCAGTCGGTCGGCACCCGCACCGACGACACCACCGCCGCCGTGACCGACCTCGTCGAACGGCTGAAGCGCCTGCCGGATGTCGAGGTCCGCACGATCGAGAGCGGTCGCGAGCCGACCGGCGACGGCACCCGCCTGTTTGGCGACGTCTCGCGCGCGCTCTCCGACGTGCCACCGGACCGCATCGCCGGCGTGATCGCCGTCACCGACGGCGAGATCCACGACGTGCCCGCCGCCAAGGCGGCGCTCGGCTTCGACGCGCCGGTGCACGCGCTGATCACGGGCGTGCCCGGCGAGATCGACCGCCGTGTCGCGATCGCGTCGGCGCCGAAATTCGGGCTGGTGCAGTCGCGTCAGGTGATCCGCTACCGCGTCGAGGACCAGGGCGCCGAGGGCCCGCGCCCGGCCGCCGAGGTGGTGATCCGCCGCGACGGCGAGGAGATCGCCCGCGAGGTGGTCGTGCCCGGCGCCGAGGCGAGCCTCGAGGTCGAGATCCCGCACGGCGGACCGAACATCTTCGAGATCGAGACGGCGGCGATCGACGGCGAATTGTCGCCGATCAACAACCGCGCCGTCGCCGTGGTCGAGGGCATCCGCGAGAACCTCCGGGTGCTGCTGGTCTCCGGCGAACCGCACGCCGGCGAGCGGACGTGGCGCAACCTCCTGAAGTCCGACGCCTCGGTCGACCTCGTGCACTTCACCATCCTGCGCCCGCCGGAGAAGCAGGACGGCACGCCGATCAACGAATTGTCGCTGATCGCCTTCCCGACCCGCGAGCTGTTCGCCACCAAGATCGACGAGTTCGACCTCATCATCTTCGACCGCTACCAGCGCCGAGGTGTGCTGCCGCTGATCTACTTCGACAACATCGCCCGCTACGTCGCCGACGGCGGCGCGGTGCTGATCGCGGCCGGACCCGATCCGAACAACGAGGAGAGCGTCTACGACACGCCGCTCGCCCCGACGCTGCCGGCCCGCCCGACCGGCGGCGTGCTGGAACTGCCCTACAAGGCCGTGGTCAGCGACCTCGGCAAGCGCCATCCGGTGACGCGCGACCTGCCCGGGTCGACGGCGAACCCGCCGGCGTGGGCGCGCTGGTTCCGCCTCGTCGAGGCCACCGCCGACCGCGGTCAGACCGTGATGGACGGGCCGGACGGACGGCCGCTGCTGGTGCTCTCCCACGAGGGCAAGGGCCGCGTCGCCATGCTGCTGTCCGACCACGTCTGGCTGTGGGCGCGCGGTTTCGAGGGCGGCGGCCCGCACGTGCCGCTGCTGCGCAACCTCGCGCACTGGCTGATGAAGGAGCCGGACCTCGAGGAGGAGGCGCTGCGCCTTTCCGCCGACAAGGGCGACCTCGTGATCGAGCGCCAGACCCTCGGCGAGAGCGTCGGCGCGGTGACGCTGACCATGCCGGACGGCACCGGCCGTGACATCGCGCTCGACCCGGTCGAGCCCGGGCTGTTCCGCGCCCGTCTCGCCAAGGCCCCGCTCGGCCTCTACAAGGCCCGCGAGGGCGAGCTCTCCGCGCTCGCCCACGTCGGGCCGACGGACCTCGCCGAATACCGCTCGCTGCTCTCGACCACCGACGTGGTCCGCCCGATCGCGGAGGCCACCGGCGGCACGGTGCAGCGCCTGCGCGACGCCGCCGACGCCTCGCTCGCCCTGCCGCGCATCGTGCCCGAGCGCGGCGGCACCACCTTCGGCGGCTCCGGCTGGATCGGCCTCGACATGTCGGACGCCTACGAGGTCACCGGCATCGACCGCACCCGCCTGCTCGGCGGCTTCCTCGGCCTCGCCGTGCTGCTGATGGCGATCGGCGGCACGTGGTGGCGCGAGGGACGCTGACGGGTGCGGGCCGGAGCTCAGCCGGCCGTGTTCGCGCGGATGATCGCCGCCTCGAGGTCGGCCTGTGCCTCGGGAACGGTCCAGAGTTCGAGGTCTATCCACAGCAGCACCGCCGGCGTCAGCGCCGTGGTGCGGCCGTCCATCACGATTTCGCGGGCCGGTGCGCCGTCGTCGTCCCCGGCGGTGTGGGCGGTCGCGGCGAAGTCGGGACCGCCGAGGCGCGCGGCGACGGCGTCGAGGGCCTCGACCGGGTCGGTGCCGGCCGGCAGCCGCACCAGCGCCGCGGCGCGGACGTGATTCCCGAGCTTGCTGTAGGGCGCGACGTCGAGGCGGCCGAGGCCGGCGCCCCAGTCGGCGACGAGGGCGCGGACGATCGCGGCGCCCTCCGCCGGGTCGGCGGTGGCGAGCACCATCGAGACACCGGCGACGAGGCCGCGGGACGTCGCGGCCGTCACGTCAGGCACCGCCGCGGGCCGGGCCGTGGACGCCGTCGGCCGCCCCCGCAATCAGCTCCGCAACCAGCAGCCGGCCGGGATCGACCGGACCGGGCATCTCGACGCTGCCGGGCTTCACCACCCGGAAGCCGAACGGCCAGTAGTAGGGCAGATCGCCGACCAGCAGCACCAGCCGATGGCCGCGGACCCGGGCCTCCTCCATCGACCGCCGCATCAGCGCGGTGCCGATACCCCGACTCTTGAGGTCGGGCCGGACGGCGAGCGGACCGAGCAGCAACGCCGGCGTCTCGCCGATCCGGATCGGGGTGAGCCGGACCGAACCGACCACCGCGCCGTCGAGTTCGGCGACCAGACTGAGGTGCGGGTCCTGCGCCACGCCCTCGCGCAGCCGGAAGGCGGTGCGGGCGAAACGGCCGGGGCCGAAGGCGACCTCGTGGATCGCCTCGATCGCCGCTTCGTCGGCGGCGGTCTCGGGACGGTAGAGGATTCCCTCGGCAGGCGTGGCGGACGTGGCGGCGAGCGGCGCGGGCGTGGCGGCGTCGGCGAAGAGCTTCGGCATGGCGGACATGGCGGAACCTGGGAAGAAGACGGTCTGGTTCCGCGGCACCCGCCGCAGCCTCGCTCTCAGACGGAGGCGGGCGGCCGGGACGCGGACGAACGGCAGCGGCGCGAGGCATCGCGCGGCTCGGTTCGTCGTCGCAGATCGGCCGGAGAGATCGACATCGCCCATCCCGGAAGGCAGGAAGGCGTCCCGCATATCACGAAGCCGCCGGCGTTCACAAGCGGGTTCACCACAGCGGCGAAATCGGTGCGCCGGCGACGAGTTCGGCGACGCGGCGGCGGGTGGCGTCGGTCGAATCGGCCGGCAGGGCGTCGACGGGGAACACGCGCGCCTCGCGGATCTCGCGGTTCGGCACGAAGGGCCTGAGCGCCCGCCAGGACGGCACGTGGTAGACCGCGACGTGGTCGCGCCGCGCCATGCGCTCGTTGAAGAACAGGCCGTGCAGACGTGCCTCGCCGTCGATGGCGACGGCAGCCTCCTCGTCGAGCTCGCGGCCGAGCGACACCAGCGCGGTTTCGCCGGGCTCGACGGCGCCGCCGGGCAGGTACCAACCGGGCACGTAGCTGTGGCGCACCAGGAGCACGCGTTCGCCGTCGCAGACGAGGCCGCGGACGCCGAAGGTGACGCCGCGCGTCACCCTCAGCACCAGGGACTGGGTGGCGAGCACCGCCGGCTTCAGGATCCCGAGCACGCGGTCCATCGAGGCAGCTCCCGTGGTGACGATCCCCACATCGGACTCCGACAGCCGTGAATTTCACGTGAAGATGCCATGCGGGGCGTGCATGGCAGCCCGATCACGGCCCCTCTGGCTGATATCGCGCCAAATGACTACATCGTGGGCACGGAATTGCTCACGAAGCGACCGTACCCGAAATCAACCATAGAAGGTCATCATGTTCTCCGTGTTCCGTCGTCGCCCCCAGGCCGAGCGCAAGTTCACCTGGAAGCCGGCCGTCGACGCCTACAATCCCTACCTGATCGCGTCGCTGCTGACCTTCTACAACCGCTGACGCGCCGGAGGGCGGAGACGGGTTCCGGTCCCCGCGGCCACGACGGGACGTCGTGGCCGGACGACCCGGAGGGTTTACCCCGTGCGCGGGGTGGTCTACCCAGGAACCGATGTTCCGTCTCGCCCACCTGTCCGATCCCCACATCGGCCCCCTGCCCGCCGCTTCGGTCCGCGAACTCGCGTCGAAGCGTGTGCTCGGCTACATCAACTGGCATCGCAACCGCGCCGTCGCCATGAAGGGCGACCTCCTGGCGCGGTTGGTCGCCGCCGTCCACGCCACCGCGCCGGACCACGTCGCCGTCACCGGCGATCTCGTCAACATCGCCCTCGCCGCCGAGCTCGAACCCGCACGCGCCTTCCTCGAGACCATCGGTCCGGGCGGCG
Source organism: Oharaeibacter diazotrophicus (assembly GCF_004362745.1). Classification (NCBI taxonomy): domain Bacteria; kingdom Pseudomonadati; phylum Pseudomonadota; class Alphaproteobacteria; order Hyphomicrobiales; family Pleomorphomonadaceae; genus Oharaeibacter; species Oharaeibacter diazotrophicus. The sequence goes on from NZ_SNXY01000009.1 coordinate 538,374, forward strand.
ACGTCACCGTCGTGCCCGGGAACCACGACGCCTACGTGCCCGGCGCGCTGGTCAAGGCCACCGCCGCCTGGTGTCCCTGGATCGTCGGCGACGCCGACCACGGCTCACCGTCCTGGCCGACCGTGCGCCGGCGCGGCGACGTCGCGCTGATCGGTGTGTCGACGGCACGGGCGTCGAGCCCGTTCATGGCCACCGGCCACGTCTCGGTGCAGCAGGCGACGCGGCTCTGCGACCGCCTGGAGCAGCTCGGCCGCGAGGGCCTGTTCCGCGTCGTGATGATCCACCACCCGCCGATCCGCGGCTCGACCGACTGGCACAAGCGCCTCGTCGGCGGCAGCCGCGTCCGCGCCGCCATCCGCGCCCACGGCGCCGAGCTGGTCCTGCACGGCCACACCCATCTCGCGACCCGCATGGAACTCGCCGGTCCGGACGGGCCGGTGCCGGTGATCGGCGTGCCCTCGGCGAGCCAGGAGCCCGGCGGCCACAAGCCGGGCGCCGGCTTCAACCTGTTCGAGATCGAGCGCCGCAACGACGGCTGGCGCGTCGGCATGGTCGAGCACCGGATCCTGCGGCCCGGCGGCGACTTCGTGGTGGTCGGCGAGCACGGCTACCGGCTGACGCGCGGCGCCTCGGCCGCGACTCAGACCGGCCCGATCCTGAACCAGGCGTAGGCGACCAGCCCGAGCGCGCCGGCGGCGATGCCGAACAGGAAGGCGATCAGCGCCCAGAGCGCGGTGCCGCGCCGCGTCGCGCCGCGATCCGGCGCGCCGGACGAGGCCGCCGCGGCGACCGCCGTCGCCCGGCCGGCGGTGGCGGTACGTCCCGGCTGCTGCGGCAGGAAGGCGAGTTTCAGCCGGGCGAGGAACTGGTCGGTGTCCTTGGCGCGGTCGCGCTCCACCACCCGCTCGGCGACATAGTCGGTGACCGCGTCGGCGACGACGCCGATGTCGGCGTGCTCGGTCAGCACCACGCGGCCGAGCCGGGTGTCCTTGAGGAAGCGGTAGGTGCGGCGGTCGCGGCCGATGGTGACGTGCGAGGTCGGGTCGATCCACAGCCGCGGCGGATGCCCGCCGTTGACCTGGCAGATGAAGTAGTCGTCGTCGGCCGGCAGTTCGCCGAACACGCCGGCGAGTTCCTCGGCCAGCATCTCGAGCCGCGCCCGCTCCGCCTCGTGCAGGTCGGCGAAGGCGTCGGTACGCTCGGCCTCGGCCACCCGCACCCGGCGCACCGCGTCGGACAGGCGGCGGACCTTCTGGCCTTCGCCGGATTGTTCGCCCCGCGTGCCGGTCATGATCGGTGGTCTCCCTGGGTCCACGAGCAGGACGGCGCGGCGCGGAACACCGCGCGCGAACCATCCACTGCCGTTTACCTTAGATTAACCGACGCGCCGTGGCAAAACACGGGACGCTGCACCGATCGTCTGGGGATAACGCGGCGCCGGCGGGCGCCGCGATCGGGCTTCAGGCGGACAGGGCCGGCCGCTCCGTCACCGCCGCCGCGCCGGTCGCGGCGGCGAGGCAGGCTTCGCGTGCCGCCGCCACCATGCCGCGCACCTCCTCGCGGGCCCGCAAGCCGTCGCGATCGCGGATCGCGGCATAGACGGCGGCGTGGCGCCGGGTCGCCGGATTGACGCCGGTGACGGCCGCGTCGCCGGCGTTGCGGCGGTCGGCCGGCAGGCAGGCACCCTCGAGGAAGCGGATCAGGCTCTCGGTGACGGTGCCGATGCTGCGATAGATCGGGTTGCCGGAGGCGTCGAGCATCGCCTGCAGGAACGCGATGTCGGCCGAAACCAGGGTGTCGCGCGTCGCGCTCGCCTTCTGCATGGTCTGCAGGGCCGCTGCCATGGCGCGCAGGTGACGGTCGGTGCGCCGCTCGGCCGCGATCCCCGCCACCTCGGGCTCCATGCAGAAGCGCACCTCGAACACCGCCTCGACGAAGTCGGCTGTCGCACCCTGGCGCAGGTGCCAGGTCAGCACGTCGGGATCGAGCATGTTCCAGTCGACGCGCATGCGCACGCGGGTGCCGATCTTGGGACGGGACACCGTCATGCCCTTCGCCGCGAGGATCCGGAACGCCTCGCGTACCGCCGTGCGCGACACCCGGTAGCGCTCGGCGAGGGTCAGTTCGGTCGGGAGCAGATCGGTCTCGCCATAGGTGCCCTGGACGATCTGGGTCCCGATGTCGTGTGCGATCTGTTCGTGCAGATTGCGCCGGACTTTGCCGGACATATGGTCTTGCGAAATATACATTCCCACCCACTCGCGTCGAGCGACACAACGGCAGGCAGACCTCGGCGCGACGTCATCCGGACATGCGTATCAGCCCGGATAAGAACTCAGCCGAAATACCTCCTACCCCCCCGTTCGGATACTGACATGTTCGCCACTGCTACACAACGAAATCGGCTCTAATAGGAAAGTCGCGACAGCCCGGTTTTTGCATGACCTTTGCGGTGTCGAGTCCACTTTGGTCTAAACGGGACGGTCGATTTCGACCCAACGGCCTTCGCGGGCCGCGCGCTCGGTCGCCTCGAGGATGGTCATCATGACGATCGCGTCGTCGACGCCGTATACGGCGGGCTCGACGCCGCGGATCACCTTGGCGAAGGCCTCGCCCTCGAGGCCGTACTGGTCGGACGGCGGCAGGATGATCGTCTCGATGCCGGCGTCGCCGAGGGCGACACCGTCGTCGAAGCGGATCACCGTCGCCTCGCCCTGAGGCGCGTTGAAGGGAATCATCACCTGCAGCCGTCCAGCCGTGCCGACGACGTCGACGCGCTGGTGCGGCACGCTCTGGGTCGCGACCTGGAAGGTCAGGTGGCGGCCGGCACCGAAGTCGATCAGCGCACTTGTCAGCCTGTCGGTGCCGAAAGTCGCGTCGCGATCGATGGCGGCGGCGACCCGGAGCGGCTCGGCGTCGAGCACGAAACGCGACACCACGATCGGATAGCAGCCGATGTCGAGCAGCGCGCCGCCGCCGTTCTCGGGCCGGTTGCGGATGTTGTCGGGATCGTGGAGGTCGTAGGAGAACCAGACCTGGACGCCGATCGGGCGGCCGATCCGGCCGGCGCGGACCATGTCGCGCACCGCGAGCCACTGCGGGTGCTGGCGCACCATGAAGGCCTCGGTCCAGACGATGCCCTCCGGGATCGCGCGCAGCCGTGCGGCGTCGGCGGCGTTCATACCGGCGGGCTTTTCGCAGAGCACGTGCTTGCCAGCGCGCGCGGCGGCGAGCGAGAGGTCGACGTGGCTGTCGTTCGGCGTCGGGATGTAGACCGCCTCGATCGTGGGATCGGCGAACAGCGCCTCGTAGGAGCCGTAGGCGGTGGGGATGCCGAGCGCGGCGGCTGTCGCGGCGGCGCGGTCGGCGTCGCGCGAGGCGATCGCCGCGACCTCGACCCAGGGCGTGGTCCTGAGGCCCGGGATCACCTTGTCGCGGGCGATCTTGGCGGTGGAGACGACGCCGAGGCGGACGGGTTCGATCGAGGACATCGGGGGACTCACCGGTTGTCGGGGCGGCGCGAGGGCCGCGTCGCCCCGGAGTCTCGCACGGTGGGCCCCGCCGACGCCAGCCGGACGCGCCCCGCAGCGCGCCGGCCGGCGTCGGGAGCCGGTCCCGCGGCGCGGCCCGGCGAACCGGGACGCGACGGGGCCGGCTCAGGCCGCGCGCGCCGCCTGCGGCGGCTGCATCGCGCCGGTCATGATGGCGACCGCGTCGTTCATCGAGATGTCCTTCGGGTTCACGACGGCGATGCGCTTGCCGAGCCGGTGGATGTGGATCCGGTCGGCGACCTCGAAGACGTGCGGCATGTTGTGGCTGATCAGCACGATCGGAAGACCGCGGCGCTTGACGTCTAGCATCAGCTCGAGCACGCGCCGGGATTCCTTGACGCCGAGCGCGGCGGTCGGCTCGTCGAGGATGACGACGCGTGAGCCGAAGGCCGCCGCGCGCGCCACCGCCACGCCCTGGCGCTGGCCGCCGGACAGCGTCTCGACCGCCTGGTCGATGTTCTGGATCGTCATCAGGCCGAGTTCGGTGAGCTTGTCGCGGGCGATCTTGCGCATCGCCGTGCGGTCGAGCGTGCGGAACAGCGTGCCGACAAGGCCGGGTTTGCGGATCTCGCGGCCGAGGAACATGTTGTCGGCGATCGAGAGCGCCGGCGACAGCGCGAGGTTCTGGTAGACGGTCTCGATGCCGGCGCCGCGCGCCTCGAGCGGCGAGCCGAACCGGACCTCCTTGCCGGCGAGGGTGATGGTGCCCTCGTCGGGGGTGACGGCGCCGGACAGCGCCTTGATCAGGCTCGACTTGCCGGCGCCGTTGTCGCCGATCACCGCGAGGATCTCGTTCGGCATCAGGTCGAAGTCGGCGTGGTCGAGGGCGGTGACGCGGCCGTAGCGCTTCACCAGTCCGCGGGCGGCGAGGATGGGCTGGACGGACATCAGGTGCTCACCTTTCTGATCCACTGGTCGATGGCGACCGCACCGATGATCAGGACGCCGATCAGGAGATAGGTCCACTGCGGGTCGGTGCCGACCAGACGCAGACCGAGCGAGAACACGCCGACGATCAGCGCGCCGAACATCATGCCGAGGATCGAGCCGCGGCCGCCGAAGAGGGAGATGCCGCCGATCACCACGGCGGTGATGGATTCGATGTTGGCGAACTGGCCGGCGGTCGGCGACACCGAGCCGAGGCGGCCGATCAGGGCCCAGCCGGCGAAGGCGCAGATCAGGCCGGACAGGCCGTAGACCGTGACGAGCAGCTTGTCGACCTGGACGCCGGAGAGTTCGGCCGCGTCCGGATCGTCGCCGACGGCGTAGAGGTGGCGGCCCCAGGCCGTGTGGTTGAGGACGTACCACATCACCAGCACCAGCAGCACCATGGCGACCACGCCGAAGGTGAACACCGCGCCGCCGATGCGGAAGCTCTGGCCGAAGAACTGCAGCAGCGGTGCCGTCTGCTCGATGTCCTGGGCGCGGACGGTTTCGTTGGCCGAATAGAGGAAGTTGGTGGCGAGGATGATCTGCCAGGTGCCGAGCGTGACGATGAAGGGCGGCAGCTTCATCTTGGCGATCAGGAGACCGTTGAGCACGCCGCAGGCGAGGCCGACCACGAGCCCGAGGGCCACCGCGAGTTCGGGAGGCAAGCCGAGCCGGAACACGCCGGCGCCCATCACCACCGACGACAGCACCATGATCGCGCCGACCGACAGGTCGATGCCCGCGGTCAGGATCACCAGGGTCTGGGCGACGCCGACGATGCCGACGATCGCGACCTGCTGCAGGATCAGCGTCAGGGAGAAGGCGGTGAAGAACTTGCCGCCGACGAGCACGGCGAACAGGCCGAGCGAGAGCACGAGCACGATCAGCGGCACCGCCGCGGGGCTGCCGTGCAGCTTGTGCTGGAACGCCTTCAGCGGCGAGCGCGGGGGCTCGAAGCTGGCGACGGTGTTGTCGCTCCGGGCGAGCGATTTCTCGAAGTCCTGGACGCCACTCACGTCGGCACCCTCCTCGTCGGCCGATGGATGCGACGGCGGCACGCCGGCCCGCGCGGGTGGCGGACGGCGGACCGTCGCGGCGGTGGACGCGGCCGGTCGGCCGCGTCCCTTCACGTTCGGATGGACCCGTTCAGGGAAGACGGGTGCCGCGGGCGATCAGCCCCAGCACTTCGCCATGCCCTCGTCGACCGAGATCGACGGCACGCCGGCGGCCGGCTTGTCGGTGACCAGCGAGACGCCGGTGTCGAAGAAGGTCTTGCCGGCGGTCGGCTGCGGCTTCTCGCCGGTGTCGGCGAACTTCTTGATCGCCTCGATGCCGAGCGAGGCCATCAGCAGCGGATACTGCTGCGAGGTCGCGCCGATCACGCCTTCCTTGACGTTCTTGACGCCGGGGCAGCCGCCGTCGACCGAGACGATCAGGACGTTGCTTTCCATGCCCACGGCCTTGAGGGCCTCGTAGGCACCGGCGGCGGCCGGCTCGTTGATGGTGTGGACGACGTTGATGCCCGGGTCCTTCTGGAGGAGGTTCTCCATGGCCTTGCGGCCGCCCTCCTCGTTGCCGTTGGTGACGTCGTGGCCGACGATGCGCGCATCGTCCTCGTCGCCGATCACGTCCGGGTTCTTCACGTCGATGCCGAAGCCCTTCATGAAGCCCTGGTCGCGCAGCACGTCGACCGTCGGCTGCGACGGGGTCAGGTCGAGGAAGGCGACCTTGGCGTCCTTGGCGGCGTCGCCGAGGGTGGCCTTGGCCCACTGGCCGATCAGCTCGCCGGCGAGCAGGTTGTCGGTGGCGAAGGTGGCGTCGGCGGAATCGATCGGCTCGAGCGGGGTGTCGAGGGCGATCACCAGCAGGCCGGCGTCGCGGGCCTTCTTGACGGCCGGCACGATGCCCTTGGTGTCCGAGGCGGTGATCAGGATGCCCTTGGCGCCGTCGGCGATGCACGACTCGATCGCCGCGACCTGGCTCTCGCTGTCGCCGTCGATCTTGCCGGCGTAGGTCTTGAGGTCGACGCCGATCTCGGCGGCCTTGGCGGTGGCGCCTTCCTTCATCTTGACGAAGAAGGGGTTGGTGTCGGTCTTGGTGATCAGGCAGGCGCCGACGTTGGCGAAGGCGGGCGCGGCGCCGAGGGCGGCGAAAGCGGCGCACGCGAAGAGAGCCGTCTTGAGACGGTTGGAAACAGCCATGAAGTCCTCCCACTGACGTCTGGCCCGCCGTCCCCGGCGGCGCCGACCGATGCCGACCGCCCACCTCCTGGACGACCGGTTCGACGCCATGGTTTCCACAACCATCGCGCCCTGTCAATAAATAAGTCCACATGATTTATTAATTGACAGGGCCGTCCGGCGCGCTCATCGTCGGTTCGGAGGAGGCGTCGCGTCGGCGGCGGTTGCGGCGACGGCACGGCCCGTGCAAGTCACGGGTCGCGGACCGGATGGACCGCATGCGCGAGATCCGGCGGGCGACGGGAGGACAAGCGGATGTCGATGAGCGGAGAGCCGAGCGACGGCCGTCTGCGCGCCGTCGATCTCGACCGCGGCACCAATCAGACCGGCGTGCGCCTCTACAACGAGCGCCTCGTGCTGTCGCTGATCCGGCGCGAGGGCGCGCTGCCGAAAGCCGACCTCGCGCGGCTCACCGGCCTGTCGGCGCAGACCGTCTCGGTGATCGTCAAGCAGCTCGAGGCCGACGGGCTCGTCGCCAAGGGCCAGCCGCAGCGCGGCCGGGTCGGCCAACCCTCCGTCCCCTTCGCGCTCAACCCGGACGGCGCCTATTCCTTCGGCCTCAAGATCGGCCGGCGCAGCGCCGACCTGGTGCTGATCGACTTCCTCGGCAAGGCGCGCCGGCACCGCCGCACCACCTACGCCTATCACGAGCCGGCGCGCCTGCTCGCCTTCGTCGAGGAGGGTGTCGCCGCCTTCACCGCCGACCTCGGCGAGGCCGAGCGCGCCCGCATCGTCGGCCTCGGCATCGCCTCGCCCTACCAGCTGTGGAACTGGACCTACGAGGTCGGCGCGCCGGCGGGTGCGCTCGACGTCTGGCGCACCACCGACATCCGCGCCGAGATCGCCGCGGTGGTGCCGTGGCCGGTCCACTTCTGCAACGACGCCACCGCGGCCTGCGCCGCCGAACTGGTGTTCGGCGGCCACCCGGACCGGCGCGACTGGCTCTACTTCTTCGTCGGCTCCTTCGTCGGCGGCGGCGTGGTGCTGAACGGCGCGCTCCATCCGGGCAGCCGCGGCAACGCCGGCGCGATCGGCTCGATGCCGGTGCCGACACCCTACGGCGTCCAGCAGTTGATCCGCGCCGCCTCGCTCTACCGCCTCGAGGAGCGGCTGATCACGGCCGGCAAGGAGGCCGGCTGGCTGTGGACCGCCCCGGACGCCTGGGACGAGGCCTCCGCCGAGGTCGACGACTGGATCCTCCAGGCCGCCGACGCCCTCGCCTACGCCATCACGGCGGCGACCGCGGTGATCGACTTCCCCGCCGCGGTGATCGACGGCGCCTTCCCGGCCGCCGTCCGCGCCCGCCTCGTCGAGGGCGTGATCGCGGCGATCGGCCTGCACGACCGCCAGGGCCTGTCGCCGGTCGACGTGCTGCCCGGCACCATCGGCGCCGCCGCCCGCGAGATCGGCGGCGCCTCCCTCCCCTTCTTCGCCAACTTCGCGATGGACCGCGAAGTCCTCTTCAAGGAGACCGCCTGATGCTGAAGGGCATCGATCCGCGCCTCGGCCCGGACCTTCTGATGACGCTGCGCGCCATGGGCCACGGCGACGAGATCGCCATCGTCGACGGCAACTATCCCGCCGACGCCCACGCCCGCCGGCTGGTGCGCATGGACGGCCACGACGCCGTCGCCGTCGCCGACGCCATCCTCTCGGTGATGCCGCTCGACGACTTCGTCCCGGAGGCCGCGTTCCGGCCCGGCATCCGCGGCGCCCCCGACCGCCGCGAACCGGTGTTCGACGACTTCGAGGCGGTGGTCGAGCGCCACGAGCCCGGCCAAGGCGTCCACCCTCTGCACGGCGACGCCTTCTACGAGCGCGTCCGCGCCGCCTACGCCATCGTCGCCACCACCGAGCGGCGGCTCTACGGCAACCTGATCCTGCGCAAGGGCGTCATCCGGCCGTGACGCCCGCCCCGCCGGAGGCCGCGCCGCGCGCGGCCCTCCAGGCGCGGTAGGCGTCCGTCAGGCAGCGCGCGCAGGGGCGGAAGCCCGCCGCCGCGGCCGTGTCCGCGTCGGCGAAGAACACCCGTTTCGCCTCGTAGGTGCCGCGGCCCGACGCGATCGCGCGCAGCGCCGACGGGCAGTCGAGCCGGCCGTAGATCCGGCTGCCGCGGTGGCCGCCGAGGGTGCCCGGCACGGCGGAGCGCACCGGCCGGCCGTCGGCGCCGAGGAGGCGGAAGCGGCCCGCGCCGCTCAGCTCTTCCACAGCCAGGCGGCGCCGCGCACGCCCGAGCTGTCGCCGTGGACCGCCTTGACGATCGGGGTCGCCACCTCGTCGGCGAAGACGTAGGGCGCCACCGCCGGCGGCAGGTCGACGTAGAGTTCGTCGACGTTGGACATGCCGCCGCCGAGCACCAGGATGTCGGGGTCGAGGATGTCGATCAGGAGCGCCAGCGAGCGCGCGACCCGGTCGACGTAGCGTCCGTAGCTCGCGACCGCCGCCGGATCGCCGGCCCGCTTCAGCGCCACGATCTCGCGGCCGGAGAGCCGAGTGCCGGTGGCGCGCTCGTAGTCGAGTTCGAAGCCGGTGCCCGAGCACATCATGTCGAGGCAGCCGTGCCGGCCGCACCAGCATTTCGGGCCGGGCACCTCGCCCTCCTTCGGCCAGGGCAGCGTGTAATGCCCGATCTCGCCGCCGAGGCCCTGGAAGCCGTCGTGCGGACGGCCGTCGATGGCGATGCCGGAGCCGTGGCCGGTGCCGAGGATGATCGCGTGCACCACGTGCCGCCCGGCGCCGGCACCGTCGACGGCCTCGGAGACGGCGAGGCAGTTGCCGTCGTTGGCGAGCCGAATCGGCCGGCCGAGCGCGGCTTCCAGGTCGGCGCCGAGGGCGCGGCCGTTCAGCCACCAGGAATTGGCGTTGCGGATGATGCCGGTGCGCGGGTTGGGGCTGCCGGGCAGGCCGATGCCGACGGTACCGGTGCGGCCGGTCGCGGCCTCGGCGTGGGCGACGAGGCCCTGCACCGCGCGGATCGAGCCGTCGTAGTCCTCGCGCGGGGTCGGCACCCGGTGGCGGACCAGCTCGCGGCCGTCCTCGGCGATGGCGATCACCTCCATCTTGGTGCCGCCCCAGTCGATCCCGATCAGCATCGCCGCCCCTCGAAGCGCTCTCCGTCCGCCCGACGACCGGAGCATTCTCCGACCAAGTTGCACGACTTGGCCGACGAGAGAATGCTCCAGCTTCTGAACGTGGAGCGATTTCCCATCGACCTGACGATTCCATCAGGTCGGAAAGCGCTCTAGCGCGACGCGACGGCCCGGCGCAACCCGATCAGTCCGCCGGCGGGCGCGGCGGCATGAGCACGATCAGCGCCTTCGGGCGCACCTTGAAGCGGAACGGCGAGGCGCAGCGCTCGAGCTCGCCGTCGATCGAGGCCTTCACCGTCGGCCGCCGGGTTGCGAGCTCGACGTCGCGGATCGCCGCGACCTCGAGCCGGGAGTTCGAGCGCCAGCGCCCGATCGCCGCCAGGAACAGGGCGACGACGAAGTCCGCCCGCCCGCGCGCCGGCAAGAGCACGAGGTCGAGGTCGCCCTTGGTGAGGTCCTCGGCGTGGGGGAAGTCGCCGAAGCCCTCCCGGAACGAGCCGACCGTGACGGCGGCCTGATAGTAGCGCCGGCGCGGGCGCTCGACGTCGCCGCGCACGGTCATCGACATCCGGTGCAGCGACTTCATCGTCCGGCCCCAGACCCGCAGCGACGCCAGCATCTTGCCGAGCCGCGAGGCGTAGGGGACGGCGTCGCGCGTCTCGATGAAGCGCGGGTGGAAGCCGAAGCTGACGTGGTGGAGGAAGAGGTGGGAGCGGCCCTGCCCGTCGGTCATCTCGCCGACGTCGACCGCGGCGGCGCGCCAGCCGGGGATCGAATCGACCGCGGCGTCCATGCCGACGGGGATCCGCAGCGAGCGTGCGAACAGGTTGAAGGTGCCGAGCGGGATCACGCCCATCGCCTTGCCGCTGCCGGCGAGCACGGTGCCGGCCGTCGACACCGACCCGTCGCCGCCGCCGACCACCACCGTGTCGACCGCGGGATCGCGCGCGAGCGCCTCGATCCGCCGCCGCCACGCCCGCGGCTCGACGAACTCGACGGAGGCGGCGGTGCCGATCGCCCCGACCCGCTCGGCGATGCGGGCGGACAGGCCGGCACGGTCCGCGGTGCGGGCCGTGCCGGCCTTGGCGTTGATCACCACGGCGACTCGCCCGGCACCGTCGCGGGGCGACGGCGAGGCGGCTTCTGCGAGGAGGACGGGATCCGGCATGGCACACGAGATGGTGTGTCCGCGGCCGGATTCCAGCCGCGCGGGAACGAAAGCGTCGGCCGCTGGACCTCAGCCCACCGACGCGCGGCGGAGATCGATGGCGGCGTCGCGGAAGAACAGCGCCTGACTGACCACAGCCTTCACCATGTCCTGACGGAACGGCTTGGTGATCAGGAAGGCCGGCTCCGGCCGCTCGCCCGTGAGCAGGCGCTCCGGATAGGCGGTGATGAAGATCACTGGCACCGAGAGGTTCGGCAGGATCTCGTTGACCGCGTCGAGGCCGGAGGAGCCGTCGGCGAGCTGGATGTCGGCGAGAATCAGGCCCGGCCGCTTCGAGCCGGCCATCTTGACCGCCTCGCCGTGGGTGCGGGCGTTGCCGATCACGGTGTGGCCGAGGCTCTCCACGAGCATCTCGAGGTCCATCGCGATGATCGGCTCGTCCTCGATGATCAGGACGTCGGTGGCGACCTGGCTGGCGATCTCGCGTCCGGCCTCGTCGATCAGCCGGGCGATCTCGCCCTCGCCGACCCCGAGCACGGTCGCCGCGTCGGTGGTGGTGAAACCCTCGACGGTGGTCAGCAGGAAGGCCTGCCGCGGGCGAGGCGTCAGCGCCTCGACGGCGCCGATCCCGGTGCCCGGCTGGGCGTGCGGGTGCTCGCCGTTGACGCTCAGCGAATTCCAGATGTCCGAGAACACCCGGTAGAGCGCGACGCGGGGCGGCAGCGACCGGTCGAAGCTGTCGGGCGCCGCGACCAGCGCCTCCAGCACGGCGATCACGTAGGCGTCGCCGCTACCCTGGTTGCCGTTGAGCGCCCGCGCGTATCGGCGCAGATAGGGCAGGTGCGGCGCGATCGTCTCGGAAAGAGGCATTCCCTCGTCGGCTCCTCGGCACGGTGTTCGAACTCTCTCGGCCCGACGGTCCCGCCGCGTGCCTGCACCCCGCTCCGCGGGCGCGGTGCCGGATCATCAACGCGGCAGCATCGACATCGTTCCATGCCCGATACGCCGTTCGGACGATCCGGTTCATCCGAAAGAGAGGATAGGGGCCGCAGGATCCGCTTTCCATCGACAGATCGGCGGATAAACTGAGCCGCTACCGCAGGTGCGGCGCGGGCGCGCGAAATCGTCCGCGCGGGTGCGAGACCATGGAACCGAAGACGTCGAAGCACGTTGATGCCCTCGAACGCACGACGATGACCGCGGCGGCGGGCGGACGGCGCCGGGCGCGGGATCGTCGCGACACGGGCCGCGACGCGCCGGATCAGGGCCGAAGGACCATCCATTTTGTCGAGATCGAAGAAAGAGCCGAACCGCTCGCCCGCCGACGGCACTTCGAGGGGCGAGACCGACGCCCGCCTGTCCTCGGATCTGCAGGCCCACATCGGCGTCCGCCTCAAGGCCCTCTACGACAGCGTCCTGTCGGAGCCGATCCCGGACCGGTTCGCCGAACTGCTGCAGCGCCTCGACGGCCCCGCGGAGGCCCCCGTTGCCCGCAACGGCAACGGATCGGCGGTGCCAACCGACGGTGGCCGCCCGGATTCGGAGCCGGACGCGAATGCCGCCCGCGCCTCCGACGGCGCCGACACGGACGCTCCGCGATGACGGAACGCAGGACGGACCGGACGGAGGAGCGGCCGGCGCTGCGCGACGAGCTGCTCGCGGCGATTCCCCCCTTGCGCGCCTTCGCGGTGTCGCTGACCGCGGATTCCGACCGCGCCGACGACCTCGTCCAGGAGACGCTGGTCAAGGCGTGGTCGAACCTCGGCAGCTTCACGCCCGGCACCAACATGCGGGCGTGGCTCTTCACCATCCTGCGCAACACCTTCTATTCCAACCATCGCAAACGCCGCCGCGAGGTGCAGGACGTCGAGGGCGAGCACGCCGCCCGCCTCGCCACGCACCCCGCCCAGAACGGCCACATGGACCTCGCGGACTTCCGCGAGGCGCTCGGCAAGCTGCCGCCGGACCAGCGCGAGGCGCTGATCCTGATCGGCGCATCGGGCTTCTCCTACGAGGAGGCCGCCGAGATCTGCGGATGCGCCGTCGGTACGGTGAAGAGCCGTGTCAACCGCGCCCGCAACCGCCTCGCCGAGCTGATGTCGATCAGCTCGGCCGAGGCCTTCGGGCCGGACGATGCGACCCAGGCCATCGTCGGGGACGTGGTGTCGACCCGGTCGGGGACGTGACCGGGCCGCGCGAGGCAGGCCATCGGCCGGGGACAGAGGGCGCGCGTGTTCCGTGAGTTCAGCCTTCCCTTGGGTGGACGCATCGGGTTGATGCTGGTGGCGGCGGTGGCGCCGCTGGCGATCCTGACCGCGGTCTACGCCTGGAGCGCCGGCGACTCCGCCCGCCGGGCGGAGATGCGCGCGCGCTTCGAGACGGCGCGGGTCGTAGCCGGCGTGGTCGAGACCATGGTCGAGGGACCCGGCCGCGCCATCGACCTCCTGCTCACGGACCCCGGCCTCGCCGGCGATCCCGTGCGCTGCGACGCCGCCGGCCGCCGCCTGCTCCGCCTCGTCGAGACCGTGACCGACGTCGACGTCGTCGCCGGCGGGCGCCGCGTCTGCGCGCTCGCACACGGTCCCGAGGGCATCGTCGCCGCCATGGGGGGCGGCACCCCGGTGGTCGAGGCGCGCACCGACGCCGTGCTCGACCTCGGGGGTGCCGGCGGCCGGCCCGCGATCCGCCTCGCCCGGGCGCCGTCCGGCGAGGCCGGCAGCCTCGCCGTCGCGCACGTCGGCCTTGGGCCGATCTGGCAGCGGGCCGCCGCCTCGGTCGCCGGGCTCGACGACGCCCACGTCTTCATCCTGACCCGTTCGGGCGGTGTCATCGCCGATCCCTCCGGCGCCGTCGACACCGCGGCGATCTCGGCGGTAGTGGCCGCCGTCGCGACCGCGCGGCAGGACGGCGTGCCCGTGGTGCGCACCGACGTCACCGGCGGCAGCTACGTCGCGGTCGCCCGGGTCGGCGCGACCTCGCTCCACGTCGCGGTGACCAGCCGGGCCGGCGGGGTCGAGATCGGCACCGTCGCCCGGATCGCGCTCGCCGCCGGGATGCCGCTGCTGTTCCTGGTGGCCGCGGTCGGCATCGCCTGGCTCGGCGTCGACCGCCTCGTCGCGCGCTGGCTGCGCCGCTTCGGACGCGTGGCGCGCCGCTACGGCGACGGCGACCTCGCCGCCCGCGTCGGTCCGGTGCCGACCGCGCCGGAGGAGATCCGCGCGGTCGGCCGCAGCTTCGACGAAATGGCCGCGCGCGTCGAGGCGCGCTCGGGCGAGCTCGAGAAGGCGCTCGCCGAGAAGAACCACTTCGTCCGCGAACTGCACCACCGGGTGAAGAACAATTTCCAGATGATCGCCAGCCTGTTGACGCTGCAAAGGCGCGAGGCCGATCCGTCGGTCGAGGCGGCCATCCGCGAGGCGCACGATCGGGTCCAGGCGCTGGCGAGCGCCTACCGCGCCTCCTATGCCGACGGCGAGACCGGCTCGGTGCCGCTGTCCGATCTCCTGTCCGACCTCGTCGAACGGCTGCGTGAGAGCGCGCGGCTGTCCTCGCGGGCGGTGCTGCTCGACGGCCTCGACACCCGGCTGACCGCCCATCTCGACCGCGCCATCCCCTTCGCGCTGCTGATGACCGAGATCCTGGTGCCGCTGTTCGACCGTCCCGGCGTCGAGGACGAGAGCATCGTGATCCGGCTCGCCCGCGCCGACGCGGCGGCCGGTGGACCGGCGAATCCCATCCTGGTCGAGATCCGCACCACGCTCCCGGTGGAGCCGTCGGCGCGGCCGCTGTCCGAGCGGCTCGCCCGTGCCTACGCCGGTCAGCTCGCCACGACGGTCCGGCGCACGCCGGGGCTGATCGAGATCCTGCTGCCGCCCGATCCCTGACGCGACCTCCACGGCATCTCCCCCGACACGACGACGCCGGCGCCCGGAGACCCGGGCGCCGGCGCGAAGATGGCGTTGCGACTTCGGATCCCCCGAGGGGGATCAGAGCGCGGGCGGGCGGCGACCGGCCACGAGGCCGTAGATCAGCGACACCACGAACAGGATGATGGCGACGAAGAAGATCAGCTTGGCGATGCCGATCGCCGTGCCGGCGATGCCGCCGAAGCCGAGAGCGGCCGCGATGAGCGCGATGACGAGAAAGGTGAGAGCCCAGCCGAGCATGACGTTGTCCCTCCGTTGGCTGCGGGGCCGACCGAGAGCCATCTCGGCGTCGATCGGGATGCGGGAACAACGAGCGGACCGCCGCGCGGGTTCCAGCCCTTCGCGCGGCGGATGCGGCGGACGTCCGGTGTCAGGGCCAGGGATAGCCGGCGGTTGGCACGCCCTCGGCATAGAGGCGGGCGGCGACGCCGCGGCGCAGACCGACCACGTCCATCACCGTCAGCGCCCGGCGCCGCGTCACCTCCTCGGCGGTGAAGGGCACGAACGCGGCCGGCAGGCTGTCGGCACCGTAGGTGGTCATGACGTAGTTGACGACGCCGGCGATCTCGCTGTCGGTCAGGCTGGCGTTGACGACGCCGGGCACGTGCATGACGTAGGTGCGGCCCTCGTCATGGCGGGCGAAGCCGCCGACGTAGCCGCGGAAGTCCGGGATGCCGCCGATGTCGCTGCCGGCGCCGTCCATGCCGTGGCAGCCGCTGCAGCGCAGGATGTAGTTGGTACGCGGCAGCCGCTCCCCGGCCACGGCCGGAACCGCGACCGCGGCGAGCGCCGCGGCGACCAGGAGCCCGCCCGCCCTCACGGCGCGTCTCCCTTGCGCATGGCCCTCAGCGCCTTGTGCGACGGCGGGTCGGCGCGCGGCGGCGCCGGGATCGCGACGTCGAGGTGGTTGAGGTCGTGGAGGACGTAGGTCGCCACCGCGACCAGTTCCTCGTCGGAGAGCGCCTCCTGCGAGGGCATGGCGACGCCGACGTAGGTCTGGCCGACCGCCTCGATCTTGCCGGAGAGACCCGCGACCAGCACGCCCGTGACATAGGCGCCGGCCTTGTCGCCGAGCCGCGACCACAGCTCCGGGTCGACCAGCGGCGGCGCGAGGCCCGGGGCGCCGACGCCGCCCTCCTGGTGGCAGGCAACGCAGACCGTCTCGAACACCGCCTTGCCGTCGGCGGCGAGGGCCGGCGCGACGAGCGCCGCCAGCGCGGCACCCGCCAGGACCGAACGGACCGCGCCCGTCATTCGGCGAGGCCCACGAGCACCGCGACGGTGCAGTGGTAGCCCTTGGAGGCGTTGGCCATGCACCAGTTGATGTCGTTGTGCAGGCCCATGCGGTAGCCCGGGCGCTCGCCCTCCGACTTCAGGCAGAACGGCGCGGTGTCGCACTCGGCCTTGCCGCAGCAGTCGTTGTAGGAGACGAGGTAGTCCTTGCCGTCGGACGGGTTGCGGCAGGTGCCGACCCACGACACCTTCGACACCGACGAGCCCGGCGGGCACTGGGTCAGCGTGCCGCCGCAGGCGCTGCAGAGGTTGCCGTCGAGGGCGCAGTAGCGCCAGTATTCGCAGGACGTCGCGTCGCCGTCGGTCACGGCCGCGGCGGCCTGACCGAAGGTGCGGTCGAACGGCAGCATCGGGGCGAGCGCGCCACCGAGCATCACGGCACCGGCCTTGGCGAGGAAGCTGCGGCGGCCGGCGTTCTGGGCGACGCGGCGCATCGAGCGTTCGGCGAGGCGGTCGATCCGTTCGACGATGCTTTCGAAGAGATTGAACACGGGCTTCACACTCCTTCGAGGGTCGCGGGACGGACGGCGGCGCGGCCGTCGATGTAGGTCTGGATGGAATCGACGCCCATATCGATGGCGTTGAACAGGCTGTCGAGTTGCTCGCGGCTGTTGACGAGGCCCTTGGCGCGCACGACGCCGGTGTGGTCGATGACCACGGCGAAGGGCAGCCGGGCGACGCGGTAGGCGAGGCCGAGCTCGGTCGAGAGCACGTAGGGGAAGGACGAGAGGTCCGCGGTCTCGACGAAGCGGCGGTGCTTGTCGGCCTCGCCGTCGCTGGCGAGCACGACGTCGAGCCAACCCTTCTCGGCCTCGCGCACCGAGCGCAGCACCGGCAGCAGCTTCTTGCAGACCGGGCAGGTGGGCGACAGGAAGAACACCAGCGTCGAGCGTCCGGCGCGCGGCCCGATCGAGACCTCGCCGCCGGTCAGGCTCTTCAGCTGGAACAGCGGGGTCGCCTCGCCGACGCGCGGACCGGAGTCGTTGACGAGCGCGCCCATCGGCGAGATGCGCTCGAACAGCACGCCGACCTGGCGGGCCAGGGCGAACAGCGCCACGATCAGGCCGATCACCACCAGCCAGAGAACGGCGATCACGAACACCAACACGGTCATGTCGAGGAACCCTCGGGAAAACTCGGGGACGCGCCACGGGCCGGTGGAGCCGGTCCGCGGCCGGTGTCAGGGCCTGAGGCGGATGAAGGCCGCGTTGGCGAGGATCTGGTCGGCGAGCAGGAAGGCGACCCAGAGCGCGAAGCCGCAGGCGAGCACCGCCGCGGCCTCGGCCGCGTCGAGGGCCGCCGGCGCCGAGAACAGCCCGAGCGCCGCCACCGCGGCGAGCGCGCCGTTGCGGGCGACCAGCGTCCACGACAGCGGCTGCGGAGCGCCGCCGCAGCCGCACTCGACCCGGTCGCGCCCCGCCCGCATCGCCGCCGCCATGGCACCGGCGTAGACCGCGAACAGGACCAAGGCGAGACCGGCCGCGACCCCGTGCGCCGACGGCACCAGCGTCGAGGCGACCACCGCCAGCTCGGCGGCGACGAGCGCCGCCGACACCGGCTTCACCAGCGGTTCGGCCAAGAGGCCGTAGTCGGCGACGAAGCCGGTGAAGGACGTGAAGTCCCACAGCTTGTGCAGGGCCGCCCGCGCGAACACCAGCGCGGTCATGGCCACCGCGGTGGCCGCGACCAGGGCGAACCAGGGCTCGGTCGTCACGGCGTCACCGTGGCGAGCATGGAGAAGCCGGTGGTCTTGTTCTCGACCGTCTTGGTCAGCGCGTAGCCGGCCTTGGGATCGACGGTGTAGCGGATCACCCGGTAGTCCTCGGTGAGGCCGACCAGCACCGAGGCGTCGGCGCCGTCGACCGCGATGGTGGCGAGTTCCTCGACCGGCGAGCGGCTCAGCACCTTCCTGGTCGCGAGGTCGATCGCCCAGACCTCCTTGGCGAGGTCCTTGTGGCTGCCCTCCTTCGCCTCCGGGTGCATCGACAGGAACAGCACGCCGTTCTTGGCGTCGAGCGCCGCGAGGCCGTAGCTGCCGGGGGCCCAGCCGCCCTCGACGCCCTCGGCGACCGGGAACTTCTCGACGAGCTTCGGCACCGCGGCGCCGTCGGCGACATGGTAGAGGTTGCCGCCGAAGGACGGGAACAGCCAGCCGTCGGACACCTTGACGCCGCTGACGAACAGCGCGTCGGCATCCGGGTCGAACACCTTCTCGGAGCCGGTCTTCTCGGCGGTCTTGCCGTCGGCGCCGAGCGCGAAACGGCTCACCGAGCCGTCGCCGCACAGCATCGAGAAGGCGTAGCCCTCGCCGGTGGGATAGACGCCCCAGCAGCCGGGGGTCGGGATCTCCTGGAGCACCGTGCCGGCGACCGGGTCGACCACGGTCACCGAGGCGGCGGGCGTGGCGTTCTGGACGTAGACGTACTTGCCGTCGGCGCTCTGCTGCAGCATCGGCGCGTAGCCGAGCGTCATCGCCGCCTTCGGCGGCAGCGCGATCTCCTTGACGGGCGTCAGCGTCGCCACGTCGAAGACCTGGAGCACCTGCTCGATGTCGCCCCAGGTGATGCGCTTCATGTAGGTGGACTGGGTGTAGGCGGTCTTGCCGCCCGGCGCGAGCAGCATGGTGCCCATGCTGCCGGACGTCATCAGGCCCTTGAAGGCGAGATCGTCCTTGCCGTAGACGGCGATCGAGCCGGCACCCTTCCATTCCTGCTGATAGACGAAGACGTTCGGACCGGGGTCGATCGTCTCCTTCAGCCCGACCGTCTCGGGCTTGAACTCCGCGTCCTCGGCCAGAGCCGGAACCGCGACGGCCATCGCCGCCGCCAGGACCGCCACGCGCTTCATCACCACGGCACCGCCTCCGTTCACGATCCCCAAGAGGCTATGGGGCGGGACGGCCGAACGGCAACGCGAAGAACCGGGCAACGCCTGTCCAAAGTTTCGACGTCTGCCCGTTCGATGGGCGTTCGCAATGGCGGATCCGGATGCGCCGAGGCGCCCTCGCCTACTTCATGCGCAGCGCGAGCCCGGCCGCCATGAACAGCACCCGGTCGGCCCGCGCCGCCACCGCCTGGTTGAGTCGACCCTGGGCGTCGCGGAAGGCGCGGGCGAGCGCGTTGTCCGGCACGATGCCGAGGCCGACCTCGTTCGAGACCGCCACCACCGGCACCGCCAGCCCGGCGAGCGCCGCGACCAGCGCGTCGCCCTCGGCGGCGAGGTCGGCGTCGGCGAGCATGCGGTTGGTGAGCCAGAGGGTGAGGCAGTCGACCAGCACCGGCCGCCCGGCCGCATCGGCGGTCCGCAGCGCGCCGACGAGGTCGTGCGGCGCCTCGATCGTGACCCAGCCGGCGCCGCGGTCCTCGCGGTGGCGGGCGATGCGCTCGGCCATCTCCGCGTCGAAGGCCTCGGCGGTGGCGACGTAGGTCCACGGGGCCGGGCCGGCAGCGCGCACCAGCGCCTCGCCCTGTCGGCTCTTGCCGGAGCGGGCGCCGCCGAGGACCAGGGTGAGGCGATCGGGCGGTGACGTCACGGCGCCGCCTTGGCGCGGCCGGCGATGGCGTCGATGGCGGCGATGCGCCGGCTCGCCTCCTCCCAGGTCTTCTCGGTGACGGCGGCGAGCAGCGCCTCGACGAGGCCGAGCATGGCGGTGAGCGAATCCCAGCGCGAAGGCACCGCGACCCGCGCCGAGACGATGTGGCGGGCGTGCCGCGTCACCGGCGACAGCCACTGGTCGGTGAACAGGATCACCGTCACGCCGCGCCGTGCCGCCGCCTCGGCGAAAACCAGCAGGTCGTCCTGGTATCGGCGGATGTCGAACAGCACCAGGAGGTCCTTCGGTCCGAGGTCGACCAGATGGTCGCGCCAGTTGGCGATCTGGCCGTCGAGGTGGGTGACGCCGGCACGGACCACCTTGAGGTGGACGGCGAGGTGGCGGGCGAGGGAATCGGTGAAGCGGCCGCCGACCGTGGTGACGCTGCGCTTGCGGTCGGCGAGCGCGTCGACCACCGCCTCGAACTCGGCGACCGGCAGGTGGCGGAAGGTCTCGGCGAGATTCTGCGCCAACGCCCCGGCGAACAATTCGTAGGAGCCGCCGACCGCCGCCTCCGGCGCGGCGAAGCGGGCCTTCATCAACGGCGACTGGCTCTGCTTGTCGAGTTCGTCGCGCAGGGCCCGCTGGAAGTCGGGATAGCTCGAGAAGCCGAGCCGGCCGACGAAGCGCAGCACCGTCGGCGCGCTGACCGCCGCCCGGCGGGCGAACTCGGCCACCGTCTCGAGGCCGGCGACCGGGTAGTTGGCGAGCAGCACGTGGGCCGCCTTGCGCTCGGTCGGCGTGAAGCGGTGCATCTCCTCGCGGATGCGCTCGCCGATGGTGAGATCCCCGTTCCCCGCCGCGTTCATCGGCCTTCTCCGTCCGCCGCGCCGGCCTCGGCGCCCGGCTTGTAACTCACGTTACAGCAATTGACAGCGATCCAAAACCTGACCACCATGTTACAAAAGGAGGGCGGCTACCGGCCGTCGCGACCGAGAGATTGCCACGGCCCCGCCGCCGAGGGCATCCCGCATCGTCAGGGAACGTCGTGTCCGAGCCAACTTGTCAACCGTTCGCGGTCGAGAACGAGACCGGCCGTGCGCCGGTCGTGATCGTGGTCGACCACGCCTCGAACCACATCCCGCCGCCCTGGGGCGACCTCGGCCTCGGCCCGGCCGAGCGCGAGGCCCACATCGCCTGGGATCCCGGTGCGCTGCCGGTGGCGCGCGCCATGGCGCGGATCCTCGACGCGCCCCTGTTCGCCGCCACGGTGTCGCGCCTCGTGCTCGACCTCAACCGCCCGACCGGCTCGTCGACGCTGATCCCGGCGGTGAGCGAGACGACGGCGATCCCGGGCAACGCGAACCTCTCCGACGCCGACCGCGAGCGCCGTCTCGCCGAGGTCTACCGGCCCTACCACGCCGCGCTCGAGGCCTTCGTCGAGGCCAGCGCGGCGGTCCACGGTCACCGCCTCGCGGTGGTCGCGGTGCACACCTTCACGCCCGTCTACAAGGGCGTGGCGCGCGCCTTGCACGCCGGCATCCTGTTCGATCGCGACGAGCGGCTCGGCCGCGGGGTCGTCGACGAACTGCGCAAGGAGGCCGGCCTCGTGATCGAGGCCAACCAGCCCTACAGCCCGTCCGACGAGGTCTACTGGACGCTCGACCGGCACGCGGTGTCGCGGGGGCTGATGAACGTGATGATCGAGATCCGCAATGACGAGTTGCGGACCGAGGGCGCCCGGCTCGCCTGGGCGCAGCGACTGTCCGGCGCGATAGCCCGAACCATGGGCACCGCCTGACGCCCGGCGTCCGCCACGGCGGGCGCACGGGTGAGGACCTTTCGTGGATCAGGGGCGGCCGGGCGACCGGCCGGCAGAGAACACGGGCCGCGGCATCCGCGGTCGTACTCGTTCAGAGGGGCTCGACGACATGGCTGGCGCTAAAGACGACTACACGGATCACGACAAGAAGGCGGACGTACACCACCTTCACTCGATGGGATACGCGCAGGAACTCGAGCGGCGGATGAGCCAGTTCTCGAATTTCGCGATCTCCTTCTCGATCATCTGCATCCTGTCCGGCGGCATCAACTCGCTGGCGCAGGCGACGTCGGGTGCCGGCGGCATCGGGATCGGCATCGGCTGGCCGCTCGGCTGCGCCATCTCCGGCCTGTTCGCCCTCGCGCTCGCCCAGATCTCGTCGGCCTATCCGACGGCCGGCGGCCTCTATCACTGGGGCTCGATCCTCGGCAACCGCTTCACCGGCTGGCTCGCCGCGTGGCTGAACCTGCTCGGCCTCGTCACCGTGCTCGGTGCCATCAACGTCGGCACCTACTACTTCTTCTTCGGCGCCTTCGGCGGCGCCCTCGGCATGGAGGACACCCTGGTCAACCGGGTGATCTTCCTCGCGCTGATCACCGGTCTGCAGGCCCTGATCAACCACTTCGGCATCGCCCTCACCGCCAAGCTCACGGACTTCTCGGGCTACCTGATCTTCGTCACCGCGATCGTGCTGGCCGTGGTCTGCCTCGCGTCGGCGCCGTCCTACGACTTCGCGCGGTTGTTCACCTTCAAGAACTACTCTGGCGACGCCGGTGCCGGCGTCTGGCCGCAGGTGTCCGACAGCTGGGTGTTCCTGCTCGGCCTGCTGCTGCCGATCTACACCATCACCGGCTACGACGCCTCGGCACACACCTCCGAGGAGACCATGAAGGCCGCCACTTCGGTGCCGCGCGGCATGGTGTCGTCGGTGCTGTGGGCGTCCCTGTTCGGCTACGTCATGCTGTGCGGTTTCGTGCTCATGATCCCCGACATGGATCAGGCCGCCGCGCAGGGCTGGAACGTCTTCTTCTGGGCGATGGACGCGCAGGTCAACCCGACCCTGAAGCAGGTGCTCTATCTCGCCATCTTCGTCTCGCAGTTCCTTTGCGGTCTGGCGACGGTGACCTCGGTGTCGCGCATGATCTTCGCCTTCGCCCGCGACGGCGGCCTGCCGGCGTCGAAGGCCCTGTCGACGGTCAGCCCGAAGCACCGCACCCCGGTGACCGCGATCTGGACCGGCGCGATCCTGTCGGTGCTGTTCGTCTGGTTCACCTCCGAGATCACGATCGCCGGCGCTTCGGCCTATTCCATCGTGGTCAGCTGCACCGTCATCTTCCTGTTCCTGTCCTTCGCCGTGCCGATCGGCCTCGGCATCGTCACGGCGGGAACCGCCAAGTGGCCGAAGATGGGGCCGTGGAACCTCGGCGTCGGCACGTTCAAGCTGATTTCCGTCCTGGCGCTGGTCGCGATGGTGGTGATCTTCCTGATCGGCGTGCAGCCGCCGAACGACTGGGCGCTGTGGATCACCGTCGGCTTCCTGGTGATCACCGCCGTCGTCTGGTTCGCCTTCGAGAACCGCCGCTTCCAGGGCCCGCCGATCGGCGACGTCATCAAGAAGCGTCAGGCCGAGATCGCGGCCGCCGAAAAGGCCGTCGGCGAAATCTGACGCGCCCGAACCGAAACCGGAGGTCGCGCGGCGGGTGTTCCCCGCGCGCCCTCCCCGCCCGCACGACGGCGGAGACCGTCAACGAGAAGACGAATTCCAAAGGGGAACGAGGTCGAACATGCCCGGCAACCTGACGATCGACGAACTGAAGCAGGAGGTCGCCGCAGGCGCGATCGACACCGTCAACGTGGTCTTCATCGACATGCAGGGCCGCCTGATGGGCAAGCGGTTCCACGCCGCCCACTTCCTCGACGCCCACGACGAGACCCACGCCTGCAACTACCTGCTGACCGTCGACATCGACATGGAGCCGGTGCCCGGCTACAAGGCGGCGAGCTGGTCGAAGGGCTACGGCGACTTCGTGCTGAAGCCCGACCTCGCCACCCTGCGCCGCACGCCCTGGCTGCCCGGCACCGCGCTGGTGATCTGCGACGTCCAGGACCATCACCACCACGACCTGCCGCACTCGCCGCGCGCGCTCCTGAAGAAGCAGATCGCTCGCCTCGACGCCAAGGGTTGGAAGGCCTACATGGCCTCCGAGCTCGAGTTCTACCTGTTCGACGAGACCTACGCCTCGGCCGGCGAGAAGAACTGGAAGCAGCTCAAGACCTTCACCTCCTACATCGAGGACTACGGCATCCTGCCGACCACGATGGAGGAGCCGTTCATGCGGGAGATCCGCAACAAGCTCTCCGCCGCCGGCATCCGCGTCGAGAATTCCAAGGGCGAATGGGGTCCGGGGCAGGAGGAGATCAACGTCCGCTACGCCGACGCCCTCACGATGGCCGACGAGCACGCCATCATGAAGACCGGCATCAAGGAGATGGCCCACCTGCAGGGCAAGGCCGTCACCTTCATGTCCAAGTACGCCTACGACCTCGCCGGCTCGTCCTGCCACGTCCACCAGTCGATCTGGTCCAAGGACGGCGCGCCGCTGTTCCTCGACAAGGCCGCCGAGTTCGGCATGTCCGCGCTGATGCGGCAGTATCTCGCCGGCCTCCTCGTCCACGCCCGCGAGATCACCTGGTTCCTGGCGCCCTACATCAACAGCTACAAGCGTTTCCAGGTCGGCACCTTCGCGCCCACCAAGGCGATCTGGAGCCACGACAACCGCACCGCCGGCTTCCGCCTCGTCGGCGAGGAGACCAAGGCGATCCGCGCCGAGTGCCGCATCGGCGGCGCCGACATCAACCCGCATCTCGCCTACGCGGCGATGATGGCGGCCGGCCTCGCCGGCATCGAGGGCGGCTACGAGCTCGAGCCTGCCTTCACCGGCGACGCCTACCACGGCGCCGGCATCCGCGAGATCCCGAAGACGCTGCGCGAGGCGATCGAGACGCTGAAGGGCTCGGAAATGCTGCGCAAGGCCTTCGGCGACGACGTGATCGAGCACTACGTCCACACCGCCGAGTGGGAGCAGTTCGAATACGACCGCCGCATCACCGACTGGGAGCTGAAGCGCGGCTTCGAGCGGTATTGAGGGGCGCCGCGGAACGGCGCATATCCTTGGTCGAACGGACGCGAAGGCCGTCGTCGGAGGCGCAGATGGGACGCTCCACCCTGAAAGAGTTCCTCGAGGCCGCGGAACACGACCGGTTCGCCCTGTCGTTCCGGCAGGTCGAAGTGCTCCTCGGGGAGGCCCTGCCGCCATCGCTGCGGACCGGCGAGGGCTGGAAGAACCCGCAGGCCGACGCGGTCGCCGTGCTCGACGACATGGAAGGCGCGGGCTTCGTGGCCGCCGAGGTCGATCCCGTCGACGGCCGGGTGGTGCTCCAGCGCACCACCCGTCTCGACGACGACCGGCTGGAGCCGGCGAGCGAGGCGCCGCGCTACGACGAGTTCGGGCGCCGCCGCCGGCGGCATCCGGCCTTCGGTCTCCTCAAGGGCTTCATCACGGTGGAGCCGGGTTACGACCTGACCCGCCCCTTGTTCGAGGACTCCTACTGGGACGAGCGGATGGACGAGAAATACGGTGCCTGACCCTCTGCTCGTCGACACCTGCGCGGCGATCTGGATCCTCGAGGACGGACCGTTGTCGCCGGCGAGCATCACCGCCTTGGACACGGCGTTCGACCAGGGTCTCGCGACCTTCGTGTCGACCGTGACGGCGTGGGAGATCGGAATGCTGCTGTCGAAGGGGCGTCTCACGATGCGCCGTAACGCACTGTCGTCCTATCGGATGCTGCTCGACGACGCGGGCATGACCGAACACGCCATGACGCCGGAGATCCTGATCGCCTCATCGAACCTGCCGGGAACCCCGCCCCGCGATTCGTTCGACCGGATCGTCGTCGCGACGGCGCGGACCTCCCGCCTCACCATCCTCACGCGCGACCGCCTGATCCTCGGCTATGCCGAGGCCGGGCACGTCGCCGCCATCGCCTGTTGAGACTGACGAGACCATCATGACCGAAACGATGAAGCTCATCTCCCCCGTCGACGGCTCGCTCTACGCCGAGCGGCCCGTCGCGTCCGAGGCGGAGATCGCGCGGGTGTTCTCCGCGGCCCGCGACGCCCAGAAGGCCTGGGCCGCGCTGCCGCTCGACACCCGCATCGCCTACTGCCTGAAGGCCCTCGACGCCATGCTCGCCATGCGCGCCGAGATCGCCGAGGAGCTGACCTGGCAGATGGGCCGGCCGATCCGCTACACGCCCTACGAGCTCAACGGCGTCGAGGTGCGCACCCGCCACATGGCGAAGATCGCCGCCGAGAGCCTCGCCCCGCTCGATTCCGGCCTCGAGAACGGCACCTCCGGCGCCCATCGCAAGATCACCCGCGAGCCGCTCGGCGTGGTGTTCGTGCTGGCGCCGTGGAACTACCCCTATCTCACCACCGTCAACTCTGTGATGCCCGCCCTGATGGCCGGCAACACGGTGGTGCTGAAGCACTCCGACCAGACGCTGCTGGTCGCCGAACGCTTCCAGCGGGCCTTCGACGCCGCCGGCCTGCCGAAGGGCGTCTTCCAGAACGTCGTGCTGAACCACGACCAGTCCGGACGGATCATCGCCTCGCGCCTCGTCGACATGGTCGCCTTCACCGGCTCGGTCGCCGGCGGCGAGGCGATGGAGCGCGCGGCGGTCGGCAAGTTCCTGCCGATCAACCTCGAGCTCGGCGGCAAGGACCCGGCCTACGTCCGGCCCGACGTCAAGATGCAGTTCGCGATCGAGAACGTCGCCGACGGCGCATTCTTCAACTCGGGACAGTGCTGCTGCGGCATCGAGCGCGTCTACGTCCACGAGAAGGTCTACGACGAGTTCGTCGAGGGCATCGTCGCCTTCGCCAAGCAATACGTGCTCGGCAACCCGACCGACCCGTCCG
This sequence comes from Oharaeibacter diazotrophicus, assembly GCF_004362745.1. NCBI lineage: Bacteria > Pseudomonadati > Pseudomonadota > Alphaproteobacteria > Hyphomicrobiales > Pleomorphomonadaceae > Oharaeibacter > Oharaeibacter diazotrophicus. The sequence continues at coordinate 564,909 of NZ_SNXY01000009.1, forward strand.
TGACGCTCGGGCCGCTGGCCCGTGCCCGTCAGGCCGCCTTCGTGCGCGGCCAGATGGAGGCCGCGGTGCGCGCCGGCGCCAAGGCGCACATCGACCCGAAGTCCTTCGCCGCCGACGCGGCCGGCACGCCCTACCTTGCCCCGCAGATCCTCACCGACGTGAACCACCAGATGGAGTTCATGACCGAGGAGACCTTCGGCCCTGCCATCGGCATCATGAAGGTGCGCGACGACGAGGAGGCGGTGCAGCTGATGAACGACAGCCGCTACGGCCTGACCTGCTCGCTGTGGACCGAGGACCTCGACGCCGCCGAGGCGATCGGCGCCCGCCTCGAGACCGGCACGGTCTACGTCAACCGCTGCGACTATCTCGACCCCGCCCTGACCTGGACCGGCGTCAAGGACACCGGCCGCGGCGCCTCGCTGTCGCCGCTCGGCTTCCACGGCCTGACCCGGCCGAAGAGCTGGTACGTCCGCAAGGCCCCGGTCTGAGCCCGAGGGGAGCGGCGCGGCCGCTCCCCGATATCTTCTCCCCCAGGGGAGCCGGCCGCGCCGCTCCCCGCCGGCAGCCGGACCCGATGCCGGCACGTAAATCCTGGATCGTGGGGCATTCCGCCGCCCCGGCGGGCCGGTGCATCCTGCCACCGCCGCGGCGCCGCCCCGATCCGTGGATCGCCCTTCACGGGGGATCCGCCAGAGCCGCCGACGGGAGACCGGCACGCCGGACGCCTCCCGCACCCAGAGACACCGAACGCCAACTGGACCGACGACGATGACCATCCGCGCCAACTGGAACTACCCCAACGCCGTGCGCTTCGGCGCCGGCCGCATCAAGGAACTCGCCGAGGCCTGCAAGGTCGCCGGCATCAAGCGGCCGCTGTTCGTGACCGACCCGGGCCTCGTCAACCTGCCGATGACCCACGCGGCGATCCAGGTGCTGCGCGACGCCCACCTCGTCACCGCGGTGTTCTCCGACGTCAAGGGCAACCCGGTCGAGAGCAACGTCTACGCCGGCATCGACGTGCTGCGCGCCAACAAGTGCGACGGCGTCGTCTGCTTCGGCGGCGGCTCGGCGCTCGACGTCGGCAAGGTCATCGCCTTCATGGCCGGCCAGACCCGTCCGATGTGGGACTTCGAGGACATCGGCGACTGGTACACCCGCGCGGACCCGGCCGGCATCGTGCCGAACGTCTGCGTCTCCACCACCGCCGGCACCGGCTCGGAGGTCGGTCGCGCCGGCGTCATCACCCACGAGGCGACCCACACCAAGAAGGTCATCTTCCATCCGCTGATGATGCCGAAGGTGACGATCCTCGATCCGGAACTGACCGTCGGCCTGCCGCCGAAGATCACCGCCTGGACCGGCTTCGACGCCCTGGCGCACTGCCTCGAGGCCTATTGCGCCCCCGGCTTCCACCCGATGGCCGAGGGCATCGCCGTCGAGGGCATCCGCCTCGTCAAGGAATACCTGCCGACGGCCTATGCCAAGGGTTCGGACATCGAGGCTCGCGGCGCCATGCTGACCGCCGCCTCGATGGGCGCGACCGCGTTCCAGAAGGGCCTCGGCGGCATCCACGCGCTGTCGCATCCGGTCGGCGCGATCTACGACACCCACCACGGCCTGACCAACGCCGTGTTCATGCCCTACGTGCTCGACGCCAACCGCGCCGCCATCGAGGAGCGCATCGCCCGCCTGTCGGCCTGGCTCGGCCTCGAGCGCAGCTTCGACGCGTTCAAGACCTTTGTGCTCGATCTCCGCACCGCGCTCGAGATCCCGGCCACCCTCGCCGGCCTCGGCGTCGACTCGAGCCGCTTCGACGAGATGGCCGAGAAGGCCGTGGTCGACCCGACCGCCGGCGGCAACCCGGTGCCGATCACCAAGGAATGGGCCAAGGCCGTCTACGAGGCCGCCCTGAAGGGCTGAGATATGTCCCGTCAAGTCGCGACTTGACGGGGCTTCGGCCATACGGCCGGTGCCCGGTCGGGCGCTCCTCGCCCGCAACGCTCCGACCACGGGTCGAAGCGTTGCGAGCTCGGTACGACCTCCGTCCCCTTCGCGACGACGACCAGCGGCGCCTCCTCCCGGGGAGGCGCCGCAGCCGTTTTTCCGGGGACGCACTGTTTCGTGTCCGCTCGTGCGGGGCGGCGCGCCGTGGATGGCGAGGGCGCGGACGGGCCCCTAGGCTCCCGGTCGTGGGGGTCCGGAGGAACGTCGATGGTCGAGATACTCGCCTATTTCGAGGAGTGGTCCGTGCGCCCGGGCGAGCGGGTGCGCATGGCCACGAGCACCCGCAGGGAGCGCCTGCACGCCACGCTGGAGCGGATCGTCACCGGCCCGGGTGCGCCCGGCGAATCCAAGGTCGGCACGATCCCCCGCCCGGACGTCCTCGACGTCGACATTCCCGGCCGCTGGCAGGAGACCGCGGTCGGCTCCCACGCCACCCTGCCGCTCGCCGCCGCGCCGGCTCCCGGCGGCCTGACGCTGCACGCCTGGATCTGGCCGACGGTGCCGGCCGCCGCGGCGCGGCAGACCGTCTGGTCGCTCGACGACGGGGCGCTCGCGCTCGTGCTCGAGGGCGGCGCGCTCGCACTCGAAGCCGCCGGCGCCGTCGTCGCGACCAGCCCGGCGCGGGTGGTGGCGCGGCGCTGGTATTCGGTCGCCGTGGTGCTCGGCGTCGACGCCGCCCGGCTCGACGTCGCCGAGGTCGGCGCCTACACCGACGACACCTCGGCAGTCACCGCCGGCCCGGCGGTCGCGCCCTTCTCGGCCGGACGGCTGCTGCTCGCGGGTCGGACGATCGACCCGGTCGGCTCCCCGGTCGCGCCCTACGACGGCAAGATCGACCGGCCGACGCTCCACCGCCGCGCCCTCGCCGCGGGCGAGATAGCCGCGCTGCGCGCCGGGGCCGGCCCCGCCCCCGACGTCTCCTGGGCGACCGACCGCGACTTCGCCAGCCGGACGGTGGCCGCGACCGGCGCGCCCGACGGCACGCTCTTCAACGGCGTCGAGCGCGCCGTCACCGGCCACGACTGGGACGGCCGCAGCGATTCCTACCTGGAGACGCCGTCGCAATACGGCGCGCTGCAGTTCCATTCCGACGACATGGTCGAGTCCGGCTGGGACTACGACCTCGTCTTCGACCTGCCGGCGGACCTGCCGAGCGGGGTCTACTGCGTCCGCCTCGAGGCGGGCGACGCCGTCGAGCGCTGGCCGCTGTTCGTCCGCGGCGCGGTGGACGAGCGCGTCGACACGCTGTTCCTGCTGCCGACCAACACCTACCTCGCCTATGCCAACGAACGGCTCGCCGTGCTCGATTTCTCCACGGTGATGATGCACGCGCAGACGCCGACCGCCGACGACCTCTACCTCGCCGGCGAGCCCGCGCTCGGCCGCTCCTGCTACGACACCCACACCGACGGCAGCGTCTGCCGCTATTCCTCGCGTCGCCGGCCCATCCTCCAGGTCCGGCCCGGCTTTCCGAGCTGGCTGACCGGCTCCTACCGCCATTTCCCGGTCGATCTCTACTTCGTCGAGTGGCTGGAGCGCCTCGGCCGGCCCTACCACGTCGCCACCGACGAGGACCTCGAGCGCGAGGGCCGGGCCCTGCTCGACAGGTACGAGGTGGTCGTCACCGGTTCGCACCCCGAATACTGGACCCGCCACGGCCGCGGCATCCTCGACGGCTACCTGCGCGACGGCGGCGGCCTGATGTACGTCGGCGGCAACGGCTTCTACTGGGTCACCTCGCGCGATCCGGAACGGCCGTGGTTGATCGAGGTGCGCCGCGACAACTCGGGCACGCGCTGCTGGGACGCCCCGGCCGGCGAGCGCGGACACGTCTATTCCGCCGAACAGGGCGGCATCTGGAAGAACCGCGGGCTCGGGCCGCACGGCTTCGTCGGCATCGGCTTCTGCGCCGAAGGCTGGTCGCAGGGCTGCGGCTATCGCCGCCGGCCGGAGAGCCTGGAGGGCATCGGCGCGCGGCTGTTCGCCGGCATCGACGCCGAGGTGATCGGCGACTACGGCCACGTGCTCGGCGGCGCCGCCGGCGACGAGATCGACCGCTACGACGTCGCGCTCGGCAGCCCGCCCCACGCCGTCCACCTCGCCAGTTCCACCGGCGTCGGGCGCGAGTACATCCACGTCGTCGAGGAGCAGAACGTCGGCCTGCCCGACCAGGGCGGCGACGCCCTGCCCGACCTCGTGCGCAGCGACATCGTGTATTTCACGGTCGGTAAGGGCGCGGTGTTCTCGATCGGCTCGATGACGCTCGCCGGCTCGCTCGCCTGGAACGACTTCGACAACGACGTCGCGCGCCTGCTCGGCAACGCCCTCGGCGTGCTGACCGAGGGCCGCGGCTGACCGGCAAAGCCGGCGCGTGCCGAAACGGCGCGCGCCGGCCATTTCGCTTTTCCCCCCGCGCGCACCGGTCTATTGAACGCTCCACACGACCGGAGGCCCGCGCCATGTCCATCCAGCCCTTTTCCGTCCGCTTCGACCTCCTCGCCGGCAAGCGCTCGCCGCTCTGCGTCGGCATCGACCCGACCGCGGAGACGCTGGCGCGCTGGGACCTGCCGTTCTCGGCCGAGGGCGCGCGGGTGTTCGGCCTCGAGTTGGTCGAGGCGGTCGGCGACGTCACCGCGGTGTTCAAGCCGCAGGTCGCCTATTTCGAGCGCTTCGGCTGGCAGGGCCTGAAGGCGGTCGACGAGGTGCTGCGCCACGCCCGCTCCGCCGACGCGCTCGCGATCGCCGACGTCAAGCGCATGGACATCGGCTCGACGCTGGAGGCCTACGCCGCGGCCTGGCTCGGCGAGGACGCCGGCATCCGTGCCGACGCCATGACGCTCGGCGCCTACATGGGCGCCGGCTCGCTGAAGCCGGTGGTCGAGCGTGCGGCCGCCGCCGGCGCCGGCCTGTTCGTGGTGGTGCGCTCGTCCAACCCCGACGGTATCGCCCTGCAGAACGCCCGCCACGAGGACGACCGCACCGTCGCCGAGGCGCTCGCCGACGACATCGCCGCCTTCAACGCCCCCCGCCTCGACGCGAACGGCCTCGGCCCGGTCGGCGCCGTGGTCGGCGCCACCCTCGACGACGCCGACGCCGTGCTCGAGCGGCTTAAGTCGTCGATCGTGCTCGCCCCCGGCATCGGCGCCCAGGGCGCCACCATGGCCGACCTCAAGGCCCGTTTCGGCCGCACCGCGGCGCGGCGCGCCATGCCGACCGCATCGCGCCAGATCGGCAACGCCGGGCCGTCGCGCCGGGCGATCCGCGAGGTGGTGCTCCGCCTCGCCGAGGAAGCGCACGACCTGCGCTGACCGCCCCCGCCCCGTCGACATCCTCGAAGCCGCCGAACCCGTCGAGTCCCATGGCCTCCCCGCCCGTCCTGTTCCTGAAGTCCACCCGCCTCACCTTCGGCGCGACCCCGCTGCTCACCGGCGCCGACCTCGTCGTCGGGGAGGGCGACCGCATCACGCTGGTCGGGCGCAACGGCTCGGGCAAGTCGACGCTCCTGAAGATCGCCGCCGGCCTCGTCGAAGCGGACGACGGCGAGCGTTTCGTCCAGCCGGGCAAGACCGTGCGCTACCTGCCGCAGGAGCCCGACCTCTCCGGCTACGCCTCCACCCTCGCCTATGTCGAGGAGGGCCTCGGGCCGGGCGACGATCCCTACCGGGCGGTCTACCTTTTGAACGAGCTCGGCCTCTCCGGCGAGGAGAAGCCCGCCGCGCTCTCCGGCGGCGAGGCCCGCCGCGCCGCGCTCGCCCGCGTGCTCGCGCCGGAACCCGACATCCTGCTGCTCGACGAGCCGACCAACCACCTCGACCTGCCCGCGATCGAATGGCTCGAGGGCGAGTTGAAGGCGATGCGCTCGGCGCTGGTGCTGATCTCGCACGACCGCCGCTTCCTGGAAAATCTCTCCCGCACCACGGTCTGGCTCGACCGTGGCGTGACCCGGACGCTGGAGCGCGGCTTCGCCCATTTCGAGTCCTGGCGCGACCAGGTGTTCGAGGAGGAGGAGAAGGAGCTCCAGAAGCTCGACCAGAAGATCAAGGCCGAAGAGCACTGGATGCGCTACGGCGTCACCGCGAGGCGCAAGCGCAACGTCCGCCGCGTCGACCTGCTCGCCGACATGCGCAAGCAGAAGCGCGAGCACCGCGGGCCGCAGGGCGCGGTCAAGATCACGGTCGCCGAGGCCGACGCCTCGTCCAAGCTGGTGATCGAGGCGAAGGCGATCGGCAAGCGCTTCGGCGACCGGCCGATCGTCTCCGACTTCTCGATCCGGATCGCCCGCGGCGACCGCCTCGGCGTCGTCGGCCCGAACGGCGCCGGCAAGACCACGCTGCTGCGCCTCCTGACCGGCGACCTCGAACCCGACGAGGGCACGGTCAAGCTCGGCATCACCCTCGACATGCAGACGCTCGACCAGCGCCGCGCCAGTCTGGACGGCTCGACCACGCTCGCCGACGCCCTCACCGACGGCAAGGGCGACTGGGTGACGATCGGCGGCGAACGCAAGCACGTCATGGGCTACATGAAGGACTTCCTGTTCCAGCCCGAGCAGGCGCGCACGCCGCTGTCGGCCCTGTCCGGCGGCGAGCGCGGCCGCGTCATGCTGGCGCGCGCCCTCGCCAAGCCCTCGAACCTGCTCGTGCTCGACGAGCCGACCAACGACCTCGACCTCGAGACCCTCGACCTGCTCGAGGACATGCTCGGCGACTACGCCGGCACCGTCGTCGTCGTCAGCCACGACCGCGACTTCCTCGACCGCATCGTCACCTCGGTGGTGATGTCGGAGGGCGAGGGCCGCTGGGTGGAGTACGCCGGCGGCTATTCCGACATGGTGGCCCAGCGCGGCGCCGGCGTCGCCGCCCGCGCCGCCGCGCGGACGAGGGCCGAGGAGAGGCCGGACGCCGCGCGCCCGTCGGCGGCCGCAGCGCCGGCGCCCGCGAAGACCAAGGCCAAACTGTCCTTCAAGGACAAGCACGCGCTCGAGACGCTGCCGACCGTGATCTCCACGCTCGAGGCGGAGATCGCCGACCTCAAGACGAGGCTGGCGGATACACGTTTCTACGCACGCGATCCCCAGGCTTTCGCGGCGACGGCAGACCTATTGGTAGAAAAGCAGAAGAAACTGTCGGATGCCGAAGATGAATGGCTCCGGCTCGAGATGCTGCGAGAGGATTTGTCGGATTGAAGATCGGCCGAGGAATTCGCCGGTCGAATGCGACACCCACTCATGATTACAACCTCGCCGGGCCGAGGAAATAGTTCCCGGCACCACCCCTTCGATTGAAGGGCGGATTTCCGAGGCCACCCCGGCGCCCCTCCCGACAACTCTTCGTTAACAGCCGCACTTCATATATGTGGTTCAAGAATGCCTTGGTCGGGAGGAACGCTCGTGCTTGGTCTGACAAAACGGCCCCAGGCCGCGACGGAGGATCGCAACTCTACTTCGAGCGGTATCGCGGAAGTCCAGAAGTTGCTTGCCGCATCGCAAGAAGCGCTCGATCGGGCCACCCGGGACATTTCCGACGCGCGCACCCGTAGCTCGGCCGACTTCGACCGCATCGTCGACATCTCCACCGACATGAGCGAACTGCTCTGTCTGATGGCGTGGTCGAACGGCAACGTCCGCAAGCTCTCCGGCGAGACGGTCTCGATCTCCGGCGCCGTGGAGGAGATGGCACGGACGATCCAGAACATCGCCGAACTGTCCTCCGGCGCCCAGCAGCGCTCCTCCGAGGCCGCGGGCATCGTCGCCGCCGGCGCGGACCGCGCCGGCGCGGCCGGCCGGGCGATGACCGAGATCGCCGCCGCCTTCTCCGGCCTCGACGATCGCATGAAGCTGCTCGGCGGCGCCATCGACCAGATCGGCGGCTTCGCCAAGCGCATCGAGGGCATCTCCAGCCAGACCAAGCTGCTCGCGCTCAACGCCACCATCGAGGCCGCCCGCGCCGGCGAAGCCGGACGCGGCTTCGCGGTCGTCGCCGCCGAGGTCAAGGCGCTGTCGGAGGAGACGTCCCGCACCACCGACCTGATCCGCGGCCAGCTCTCGCAGCTCGGCGACGTCATGGCCTCGATGCTCGAGGCGATGCGCTCCGGCGGCGGCAAGGTGCAGGACGGGCAGGCGCTGTTCACCGCCGTCGTGGGCGACATGGGCGGCATCCGTGACCGGGTCGACGACGTCAACGGCTCGATCGGCTCGATCGCCCTCATGCTCAGCGACCAGCAGCAGGCCTCGGAGTCGATCGCCAAGAGCCTGACCGAGATCGCCCGCCTCGCCGCGCAGAACGAGCAGGACTCCCGCGCCGCCGCCGACCTGATCCGCAAGGGCGACGGCGCCATCCACGTGCTGCTCGACAGCGCCGCCACCGTGGTGCCGTCGTCGACGGTGCGGCGCATGCGCGCCGACCACATGGAATGGAAGCGCAACCTCGCCGAATGCCTCGTCGGCATCGCCAAGGCCGACCAGCGCGAGTTCGCGGGCCGGAACCAGCCCTTCGGGCCCGGCTATGCGGGCATCGACGATCCCGCCGTCAAGAACGACGGCACCTTCAAGGCGCTGGCCCCGCTGGTCGAAACGCTCGCCCGCGAGGCGTCCCAGATGGTCGCCGAGGTCGGCAAGGGTGCGATCGACAAGGCGATCGGCCACTACATGGCGATGGACGAGGCGTCGGGAAAGGCGATGGTCCGCCTCGCCGAACTCAACCGCGCCCTCGGCTTCGGCGCGCTCTGATCACCGCCGCCGCCCGCCACGGGCCGGCCCGAACCTTTCCGAGGCCGCGTCCCGTCGAACCCGGGCGCGGCCTTCGGCGTTGCGCAAATCGCGTGTCGGGACCATGAAGGTGCCGCACTTGTCGGGTCTGCGGATGCGGGACCGGACGTGCCGCCCTTCCGAGGGACGCCCGTCCTCCCGCCGCCCGGACAACGCCATCGGACACCGGATGCCGCTCGCCAGGATCCCAATCGCCCTCGCCTTCCTCCTCGCGCTCGTCGGCTGGGCCGCGGCCCAGACCGCCCTGCCCTCGCCGCTCGCGCCGGCCAAGCCCGCCGAAACGGCCGCGACGCCGTCGACGCCCGCCGCCCCGGCGCTCTCCGCCGAGGACGCCGCCCGCGCGCTCGCGACGGTGATCGCCGACGAGACCGCGCGCAAGCGCCTGCTCGAGGACCTGCAGCGGCTCTCCGCCGGCGGTGGGGCGCCCTCCGCCACGTCCGCCGCGCCGACGGGCACCGCCGGCACGGTCGGGCTCGAGCGGCCGGCCGCCGCCCCGACCGAGACCGCCCCGGCCGACACCTCGCTCGCCCGCGAACTCGGCGAGTACACCCAGGAGATCGGCCGCGACGCCGTCGCGGTGCTGCTCAAGATCTGGCGCGGCCTCTCCAACCTCGGCCACCTCTTCGACGGTTCGGCCGAGGTCGACTGGGTCCGCCTCCACGACCAACTGATCTCGGTCGGCCAATTGGTGCTGGTCGCCTTCGGCGTGTTCTACGCCGGGCGCTGGGTCGCGCGCTGGCCGCTCGGGCTGATGCAGCGCGCCGCCGAGGGGGCACCGCCGTGGCGGCGGGCGCTGTTCGTGCTGCTCGCGACGCTGCTCGACGTCCTCGCCCTCGTCTTGTCGTCGCTGTCGGCCCTCTCCTTCCTGCTGATCGTCTCGCCGCAGAACCGCATCGACGTCGTCGAGAGCCTGTTCCTCAACGCCTTCGTGCTGATCGAGGCGGTCAAGATCGGCCTGCGCGCGCTGTTCCAGGCGCGCCGCCCGAGCCTTCGCCTCGTGCCGCTGACCGACGCCACCGCCGCCTTCTGGAGCTTCGCGCTCGCCCGGCTCACCGGCTTCCTCGGCTACGGCGTTATGCTGGTGTTCCCGCTGGTCAACGCCTCGATCGGCTTCGCGGTCGGCCTCGGCGTGCGCCTCGCCATCGTGATCGCGGCGGCGGCGACCACGGTCGTGCTGGTGCACGTGCGCCGCGATCCGTTGCGCACCGAACTGGTCGAGGCGACGCACCGGCTGCGCTCCGGCGCCGCCGCGCTGGTGCTGGCGACGCTCGCCCACACCTGGCACCTCCTGGTCAGCGCCTACGTGGTGGTCGCCTTCCTGATCTGGGTGACGCGGCCGTTCGACGCGATCCGCTACATGGCGGTTTCGACCATCCTGTCGCTGGTGGTGCTCGGCCTCGGCGGCCTCGCGATCTCGCTGCTCAACCGCGGCATCGACGACGGCGTCCGCCTGCCGTCCGAGCTGAAGCGGGCCCTGCCGCTACTCGAGAACCGGCTCAACCTGTTGGTCCCCGCCTTCCTGCGCACCATCCGCCTCGTCGTCCTCGCCGCGCTGGTGGCCGGCGTCCTGCAGGCCTGGGACGTCGTCGACCTCCTCGGCTGGATCGAGAGCGAGAGCGGCTCCGACATGGTCGGCCGCATCGTCTCGGCGCTGGTGGTGATCGGCGTCGCCATGGCGGCCTGGATCGTCGCGACCTCGTGGATCGAGTTCCGCCTCAGCCCGGCCTCGGGCCGCGTCTCCACGGCGCGGGCGCGGACGCTGCTGTCGCTGTTCCGCAACGCCTTCACCATCTTCCTGGTGCTGATCGCGGCGATGCTGGCGCTGTCGCAGCTCGGCGTCGACATCGCCCCGCTGATCGCCGGTGCCGGTGTCGTCGGTCTCGCCGTCGGCTTCGGTTCGCAGAAGCTGGTGCAGGACATCATCACCGGCGCCTTCATCCAGTTCGAGAACGCGATGAACGAGGGCGACGTCGTCACCGTCGCCGGCATCTCGGGCGTGGTCGACCGGCTGACCATCCGCTCCGTCGGCATCCGTGACGTCGACGGCGTCTACCACGTCATCCCGTTCTCCTCGGTCGACAGCGTCTCCAACGCCATGCGCGGCTTCGCCTTCCACGTCGCCGACGTCACCGTCGGCTACCGGGAGGACATCGACACCGTGAAGCGGCTGATGAACGTCGCCTTCGAGCGGCTGATGGCCGGGCCCAACGGTGCGGCGATCCTGGAGCCGCTCGAAATGAACGGCATCACCCAGTTCATCGAGAACGCGGTGGTGGTCCGCGGCCGGATCAAGACGCTGCCGGGCCAGCAATGGGCGGTCGGGCGCGCCTACAACGAGGCCCTGAAGCACGTCTTCGACGAGAACGGCATCGAACTGCCGTTTGCACGGACGGCCGTGCTGCTCGACGCCCATTCGGGGCGACCCGAGGCCCGCAGCGCAGCGCCGGCCGAGACGTCCGCCGACGAGCCCGGGGCGGCCGCCCCGCCGTCGCGCCGCCGCCGGCGGCCCGCCGAGACCATCGACGTGCCCGACAGCCCCAACCGGCGCCGCGAACACGGGCGCCACGACGACGACGGCGACGACGACGACGGCGAGGAGCGCTGACCGCCATTGGTCGGTGCGGCGCCGGAAATCCGCGGATCGCCGCCCTTCGCCGCATCGGCACGGGCCTTGACCGCCCCCGCGGGCCCTGACACAAATCCGGCGCCCGGTGCCAGAAGAGTTCGCCGTCCTGTCATGCCATCGCCGCGCCGATCGCCTAGAGACGGACACGGATCACTCGTCTCGGTGAGCGAGGAACGGCCGAACGTGTTGCAGCAGTTGGACGAGAAGCCCCCCGAGGACGTGGCGACGAGCCCGATCCAGCGCACGCTGCGCTACGTCGGCCCCGCGATCGCCCTGGCGCTGATCGCCGCCGCCGCCGTCGTGCTGTGGGAGATGGTCACCTCCGTCTCCCTCGACGAGGTCGCCGGCTCGCTCTACGCCATGCCGGTCTGGCGCATCGTGCTCGCGATCCTCTGCACGCTGGTCGGCCTCGCGGCGCTGGCGAGCTACGATCTCGTCGCCCTCGCGGTGATCCGGCACGCGCTGCCGATCTCGACACGGCGCGCGCTCGCGGGCGGTTTCGTCGCCAACGTCTTCGCCAACGCCCTCGGTCTGCCGCTCCTGTCCGGCGGCACGGCGCGCTGGCGGATCTACTCCATGGTCGGCGCCGGCCTGTCGGTGGTCGGCCGGCTGACCGTGATGAGTTGGCTGACGATGTGGTCCGGCATCCTGCTGGTGGTCGGCCTGACGCTGACCTTCGAGCCGGGCGGTCAGGCCTCCGTGTTCGGCGACCATCTGATCGACCGCGTCGTCGGCGTCGCGTTGATGCTGGCGTTGGTCGGCTTCGTCGCCTGGGCCGGCGTGATCCGGCGCACGATCCGGCTCGGCGGCTGGTCGATTCGGATGCCGAACGCCGGTTCGGCGGCCGCGATGATGATCGCCGGCGCCGTCGACCTCGTCGCCGCCGCCGGCACGCTCTACGTGCTCCTGCCCGCCGACGTCGTGCCCGACCTCGCGCGCTACCTCGTCACCTACTCGGTCGGCCTGCTCGCCGGCATCGTCGCCTCGACGCCCGGCGGCATCGGCGTCTTCGAGGCGGCGATCGTCGCCGGCCTCGACATCGCCGCCGACCGGCCCGACGTCGCCGCCGCGCTGATCCTGTTCCGCCTGATCTACTTCTTCGGCCCGCTGGTGTTCGCCCTCGCCCTTCTAGGCCTGATCGAACTGCGACACCGCCGCCGCGCCGGCTGCGACGACGCCGGTACCGGCGACGCCTGACCCTCGCCCCACCCGACCGGGCCACCTGCGCTCCCGCTGACGCGACGGGACTCGGGAATAGTCGCACTTTTGCGCATGTATTGCTCAATTCATATGCCTAATTGCTACTCCTGCATGTCGAGGCGTTTTCGACTCGACAAGGCAGGTGAATTGCTGGTTCAATCGATCCATTGAAGTCTTCGTCCGGGCGGACCGTAAGGTCCGTCGGTGATCCGCGCCGGGTTGTCCGCGCGCGGCACGTCATTGTCGTGCCTGCCTTTTCGATTTCTCGTTTCGGATACCGCCCGCATGCTGTTCCTCGCAGGGCTTCTCCTCACGCTCGTCAACGCGATCGCCATCGCGGCCGGATGGTTGGCGCTGCGCCGGATCCGGATCCGGCGTCTGCCGACCCGCTCGGCCGCGACGCTCGTGCTGCCGCTGACCGGGCGCGTGCCCGGTCTCGGCGATCTCTTCGCCTGCCTCGAGAACCAGACCGACCCGATCCGTCGCGTCGTCGTCGCCGTCGAGAGCACCAATGACCCGGCCTTCGCCGCGGTCGCCGCGCGGCGCGCCACGACGCGGCTGCGGATCGACGTGGTGATCGCGGGACCGTCGACCAACGCGTCGCAGAAGGTCTGCAACCTCGTCGCCGCCATCGGCGCGCTAGAACCGGCGGACCGCGTCGTCGTCTTCCTCGACGCCGACATCCGCCCGCAGCCGTGGTGGCTGGCCACCCTGCAGAGCCCCGTCGTCGGCGGCCGGGCCGCGGCCGCCACCGGTTATCGCTGGCAGAGCGCGCCGGTCACCGCCCTCGGCGCCGTCATCGCCACCATCGACCGCTCGATCGCCATGGTGCCGTTCCGCCGGCGCGGGCGCATCCTTTGGGGTGGATCGACCGCGATCCGGCGCGACGTGCTCGACCAGATCGACTACGCCCGCGCCCTCGCCGGCGCCGTCTCCGACGATCTCCGCCTCGGCGAGGCGCTGCACCGCGCCGGTCACCGGGTGGCGCAGCTCGGCAGCGTGCTCGTCCCGACGCCGGGCGACGAGATCCGCGGCATCCGTCTCAATTTCCTCGTCCGGCAATACCGCATCGTCCGCGTCAACCGGCCGGCACTGCACGCCCTCGCGGGTGCCTGGATCGGCCTGCGCCTCGCGCTCTGGTCCGCCGTCGTGCTCCAGCTGCCGGAGGACACCCTCGCCTCGGCCGTGCTCGCCGCCGATCTGGTCGCCTCGCTGGTCAAGGCCGCGATCCGCGACCGCATCGCCCTCGCCATCGGCAGCCCGGACTCGACGCGCGCCCGGATCGGCCAGTTCGCCTGCGCCGTGCTGTCGCCGCTGGTCGACATCGTCCACGCGATCGGCATCGTCGGCGGCGCTGTGTCGCGGCGGATCCGATGGGGGCACGTCGACTATCTGCTCGAGGCGCCCGGTCGGACCCTGGTGCTCGCCCGGCGGTCGCCCGCCGGCGATCCCGCCTGATACCCGTCTCGTAAAGTCCCGACTTGTCGGGGCTTTACGAGGTTTCGGCCTTTCGGCCGGCGCCCGGTCGGGCGCTTCTCGCCCGCAACGCTCCGACCACGGGTCGGAGCGTTGCGGGCTCGGCACGACACCCGCCTCGACGCGCACCTGCGACGACGCCCCTGCCGTCAGCCGTCCGCCGAGCCCGCGGTTGCCGGCGCCAGGAACAGACCGGTTCCCCGGCCCTCCACCTCGGCCAGCACCACGCCGCCCGCCGCGAGCGCGCGCAGCACCTGCGCCTCGGTGGACCGGTGCAGATCGTGGGCGCCCGTCTCGAAGTCCTTGATCGTGCTGCGCGAGATCTCCGCGTGCTCGGCGAGGTCGGCCTGCGACCAGTCGAGCAGGCCCCTGGCCGCCCGGCACAGCGCCGGCGTCAGGATCCTCGCCTTCGGGTCTTGAACCATCGCAGTCGTCACCCATATTGGTCGGTATCATCCCAATATGGTGATTTCAGCCGCGACTTCCAGCCCGAGGATACCGCCATGCCGCACGAGACGCCCCTGATCTCCACGATCGTCGCGGGTCTCGTGCTCGCCTTCGTGCTCGGGGCCGTCGCCAACCGTTTCCGGTTGCCGCCGCTGGTCGGTTATCTCGTCGCCGGCGTCCTGGTGGGCCCGCACACGCCCGGCTTCGTCGCCGACCAGAGCCTCGCCCCGGAACTCGCCGAGATCGGCGTCATCCTGCTGATGTTCGGCGTCGGCCTGCACTTCTCGCTGAAGGACCTGATGTCGGTCCGCTTCGTCGCGGTGCCCGGCGCGCTCGTGCAGATCGGTTTCGCCACGCTGCTCGGCTGGGCGCTCGGTTGGACGCTCGGCTGGTCGACCGGTGGCAGCCTGGTGTTCGGCCTCGCCCTCTCGGTCGCGTCGACCGTGGTTCTCCTCAAGGCGCTCCAGGAGCGCCGCTTGATGGAGACCGAGCGCGGTCGGATCGCGATCGGCTGGCTGATCGTCGAGGACCTCGCCATGGTGCTTGCGCTGGTGCTGATCCCCGCGGCGGCGAGCGCCACCGGCGGCGGCCACGGCGGCGGCGACCCGCTCGCCGCCACCATCGGCCGGCTCACCGGCGTCGATCTCGGGCTCGGCGGCATCGTCGCGGTCACGCTGGTCAAGGTCGCGGCCTTCGTCGGCCTGATGCTGGTGGTCGGCCGGCGGGTGATCCCTTGGGTGCTGCACCACATCGCACACTCCGGCAACCGCGAGCTGTTCCGCCTCGGCGTGCTCGCGATCGCCCTCGGCGTCGCTTTCGGGGCGGCGGAGCTCTTCGGCGTTTCGCTGGCGCTCGGTGCGTTCTTCGCCGGCATGATCCTGTCCGAGAGCGAACTCAGCCACCGCGCCGCCCAAGAGAGCCTGCCGCTGCGCGACGCCTTCGCCGTGCTGTTCTTCGTTTCGGTCGGCATGCTGTTCGATCCGGGCATCCTGCTCGAGAGCCCCGGTCCGCTGATCGCCACCGTCGCGATCATCGTCGTCGGCAAGTCGATCGCCGCCTTCCTGATCGTGGTCGCCTTCCGCCGCACCGCCGGCACGGCCCTGACGATCTCCGCCAGCCTCGCCCAGATCGGCGAATTCTCCTTCATCCTCGCCGAACTCGGCGTAGGCCTCGACCTCCTGCCGGAAGAGGGCCGCAACCTGATCCTCGCCGGCGCGATCGTGTCGATCATCCTGAACCCGCTGGTGTTCTTCCTCGCCGACCGGATTCGTCCGGCGCTCGAGGCCCGCGTCATCCGGGCCACCGCGCCCGCGTCCGCGGCCGCCGTTGCGGCGGCCGAACCGCCGAAACCGGGCTCCGACTCGGCCGTGGCCGTGCCTCCCGGCCCCGAGGGCCCAGAATCGGCGGGCGCCGTGCACCGCCCCGCCGCTTCGGACGACGACGAGACGCCGAACCCCACCGATCTCACCGGCCACACCGTTCTGGTCGGCTACGGCCGGGTCGGCCGCCTCGTCGGCGCGGAACTCGCCCGCACCGCGGCGCCGCTGCTGGTGATCGAGGATGCCGACCAGCGCGTGGAGGCGCTGCAGGCGGCCGGTTTCGAGGTGGTCGTCGGCAATGCGGCGGCCGACGACGTCCTCGCCCTCGCCAACCTGCCGGCCGCCCGCAACCTCGTCGTCGCCATTCCCGACGCCTTCGAGGCCGGGCAGATCGTCGAGAAGGCGCGCCGCCTGAACCCGGGACTGCTGATCGTCGGCCGCGCCCATTCGGATGCCGAGATCGACCATCTCGCCGCCCTCGGCGCCGACACGGTGGTGATGGGCGAGCGCGAACTCGCCCGCGGCATGCTCGACCGGCTGCGCGCCGAAGCGCACCCGCCCGCTCCTGCCGGCGCGCCCGAAGCCGCGTGAACCTGGATGCGCGCCGCTTCGTCCACGCTTCGGCGGGGCGCCGGCGAACGCGTCCGTATCGCCTCGGACCGGAAACTCGGCCGACGGGGACGGGACGGCCGACCTCCCGTCACCGGCTCGGTACGACGCCCCCTCGCACGCGCAGCGAACGAATGCGCCTCGGCTTCGGATCGGTTCGGGCGGTGGCGCAGCGCCAAGACGCGCCGGTCCTTTACCATCGCGTATCGTTTTTGTTGACGTTTGAGTAACCAATTTGCACGATGCCGCCCGCCGCCACACATGGATCCGGCGGCGAGGGGGAGTAGATCGTCATGAGACCCAACCGCATTGCCGCAGCACTCGCGACAGCCACGCTGCTTGCGTCCACAGCGGTCGCGTCCGCTGAAACGGCGAGCGCGCCGACCGTCGTCGCCCGCACCGGCAACAGCGGCCTGATCGTCACCTATGCGTCGATCACGCGCGGCCGCCTGATCGTCGCCGGCGTGGCGCCCACGCGCAACGCGACAGTCTCGATCGCGGGCACCGCCTACCAGGTCCGGGCGGGCCTGAACGCCGTCTTCGTCTTCGACATCGACTATCGCACGCCCGATTGCCGGCTCACGGTCAAGAGCGGCGCGTCCGCCGTCACCGTCATGATCGCCAACTGCGGCCCGCAGGGTCCGCAGGGTCCCAAGGGCGATACCGGCCAGCAGGGAGCGAAGGGTGACACCGGCGCGCAAGGTCCGCAGGGCGCGAAGGGCGACACCGGCCTGCAGGGTGAGAAGGGTGACACCGGCGCCCAGGGCCCGCAGGGCGAGACGGGCGCCCAGGGCCCGCAGGGCGCGAAGGGCGACACCGGCCCGCAGGGGCCGCAGGGCGCCACCGGTCCGCAAGGGCCTCAGGGCGAGACGGGCGCCCAGGGTGCGAAGGGTGACACCGGCGCGCAGGGCCCGCAGGGTGCGAAGGGCGACACCGGCCCGCAGGGCATCCCCGGTCTTGCGGGCGCGCAGGGCGCGACCGGTGCTCAGGGGCCCGTGGGACCGCAGGGCGCGACCGGCCCCCAAGGCCCGCGCGGTCCGGGACTGCGCAGTTCCGCCGGCCTCTTCACCGACGGCTGCACCACCGTCTCCGCGACGAATTTGACCGTCGCCTCGATCGGCGGTGGCCGGTGCCGGGTCACGTTCCCGGCCGGCTCCGTCGACGGCTACCCGCTCCCGTTCGTCTCCGCCGGAGCGGTGACCGCCTTCGGACTCAGCTTCGACGGCAGCGGCAATGTCGAGGTGCAGCCGAATGGCAACGGTTACTTCTTCGTGTTCGTCGTCAGTGCGGGCAACAGTTCGGCCGCTCCGGTAGCCACGGCGGGCGCCGTGGCGCGTCCGCCGGTGATCAGCCGCCGGTGATCCGGGGTCCGCGTCGAACGCGGATGGAACGAGCGGGCGGGACGGCGGGATCGCCGTCCCGCCCGTATTCCTGCGGCGGTCGGTGATTGCGGGCGCCGACGCGATGCGGGTTCGCTCGTCGCCGAGCCCCCTGCCCTGCCCTTTCGGAGGTTCGGGCGGTCGGGCTCGCTGGCGTCGGTCGTATGCAGGGGGAGTTGTTCTGCGCCGGCACGGCGGGCTAGGCGGGTGCCTTGGGCGTGGTCGTGTGTGTGTTTTCGGAACGGGTTTAGCCCGCCGGCGGTTAGCCTGGCGGGTTGATGTCGTCTTGGTCGGTATGGTGTCGGGTATTGTTCGGGTGTCGTTGTG